>JAILKE010000087.1 GCA_024694125.1 Bacteroidales bacterium | reverse complement strand
TGCTGCACAATGCAATCCGCATCAGGCAGCAGCTATATCAGGACGGTGCCAGGCGGTTGCCGTAGGGAGGCTGCATTCGTCCGAGAGCGGACGAATGCAGGATGGTGGATGGTGCCAGGCCCGGCGTCATTCACAGACGGCACGGATAGAGGCGCCCTCGCAGCGGGGATCGAGGGTATAGGTCACCACCTTCTCGCCGAAGCTGAGGCGGTAGGCAGACTCGGGGCGGTTGTTGTTGCAGATGCTGGACGACCAATAGTCGCCGCCACCTACATGCTTGGGACCCTTGTCAGCCGTCAGGCCGTGCGACTGATTGGAACGGCAACCGGCAGCCGGCAGGAAGATACTGTTGCCATTGGCGGACGAGACATTGTAGCCCGTGACGCCATTGAGCGTGGTCCAGGTCCAGGTGCACTTCTCGCGCAGGTCAGCCAGTTCGTCGTTGGTGGGCATGCGCCACTTGCCACCCATAGCGGCATGGGCTGCATCGTCCGCCAGGTCCAATGTATATTTGCCATCAACCTGACCACTGCCAGCTTCGGTGCAATACTTGGTCAATGAAGATGATTTGCCGTCACAATACTTGTAATTGGGCCAATCAAAGTTCTGCTTGACATAGGAGGTCGAGTCCGTCGAAGCATAATTGCGCAGATTGGTCTGATCCTCCTCGCCATACGCCTTGGTCTCGCCCCAGGCAAAGTACCCGCCGAACTCCTCGGGTTTGGTCGCACCGACATTGCAGGTAGCCCAACGGACCGTCAGTCCGAGATCGACAGCTGGGAAAGGACTCTCGGCAGGTTGAGCAGCGGGTTGAGCCGATGCCGATTCACTGGGCGCTGCGGCCTCATTACTGGCTGTCGAGCCAGATTGTCCACAGGAGGTCCACATACAGACACCGAGGCCTGCATACACTAACACGGAAGAGAGAAAGGTTGTCTTTTTCATAGTCAATGTGGTATTAGGGAGTTTGTATTGAGGATAGAAAGATATTGCGGCAAAGATATAAAAAAAAATTGAAAATCAATAATATTGCCCCACTTTTTTAGTCAAACCACGCATATTTGCCTGACAATGGCCCAATTATCGAGCAATCACAGACCATTGGTCAAAAAAAACAGATGCCGACCCGGGGGTCAAGGCATCTGTGAATATTCGCGTGCCGCAGCACAGAGGTCGTCGTACCATTCCTGTCCGAAACGCCGGATGAGCGAATCCTTGAGACACTGATAGAGGCGTACCTTGAGGCGACGGCCCTGACGGATGGCGCAACCGCACATCTCGGGTTGTTCGTCGTAATTGACCACCAGATAATCGCCCAACTGCTTGAGCCGTGCCGGATAGAGGTGGCACGAGATGGGTTTCATGAAGGGCACCTTGCCATCCCGATAGGCTGGATGAGTGCGGAAACGGCCCTCGCGGAACGCCTTCTCGATGGCGCACAGGCAACTGCCCGTAGGGACATGGGCAGCCTCGCACTCGGCATCGGAGGGATAAGTGCAGAACACGCAGTCACGCCCCTCCACCACCGAAGTGGTCCAGTCTCCGGCCTTGTCGCGGAAGTATGGACCCTGTTCGCGGATGACCTGTTGAGCCCGCGGCGTGAGTTCGTCCCATACCACATCGACCATGGCGCGCATCACGTCGAGTTCGTCCTCGTCGAGAGGGGCACCGCTCTCCCCCTCGGAGTTACAACAAGCACCTTTGCACTTGTTGAGATCGCAACAGAAGGCCTCGCGCAGGAGGTCTTCGCTAACCAATGTTTCTTGTATTGCAAACATAGAATAAAGGGTGATAAAAAGGGAGTAAAAGGGTGATGAAAGGGGAGTAAAAGGGTGATGAAGGGGAGTGAAAGGGACTATAGTTAAAGCCTATCGGACAAACTGACCGGCTGGCTCCTCCTTGCCCTCCACGAAGCGTACCACGCGGATGGTGACAGGCAGGGCGATGATCTCATAGACAGTCTTGAGCGAGACCTGGAGAGCCATCATCTTGAGCAACGCCAAGACAGTCATTTCGCCCGACATAAGCTGCATGAAGAAGGCAATCGGGAAGAAGATGATGGAATCGACACCCTCGCCCGCCAGGGTCGAGACGATAGCGCGCAGCGAGAAGCGCTTGTTGCCATCCATCTGATGCATACGGTGCATCACCCAGGCATTGGCCATAGAACCAAGCACAAACGACATCATCGAGGCGAAACATACGATGAGCGCCATGCCCCCGTCGATGTGGAAAATAGTGTCAATGGCGGCCGATGAAGGGAGGTCCGGATTGCCCGGCAACATCGTGACAAGCGCTCCGACAGCCACCACGAAGAAATTCATCGCGAAGCCGAGCCAGATGAGTCGTCGCACAGCCCGAAAGCCATAGACCTCGGTCGTAACGTCGCCAATGATGTAAGAGATAGGGAAGATGAGCAGGGCACCGGTGAAGCCCCAAGTGGTCACTTTAGCCACGAAGATATTGCTGGCTACCAGACATACACAGAACACAACCGCCAGGATCATATAGATCACTGACACCTTTTCAGTTTTTTTCATTTCTTGTTTTTTACGAGGTTAATACTGGAATACTCGGGCAAGCCAGCGAGGGAGCCTCGGCCTGATGACGGCATGCGGCGGCCTCCGGTTTGCCAGTAAGTTTCGGGGCGCGAAGTTACTAATTATTATTCAATTCGCCAAAGGAAGATGTTAAAATATATTAGTATAACGATTTTTTTCTACTAAAATTTGGGGATTTGCCCAAAAATAGGTAACTTTGCGCCCGTAACGTTTATTGCGCCACTGCTGTTTTAATGCGCCCAAATTGTTCTTATCCATGCTTAGATACATCGTCTTCCTGATTCTGTCAGTCACCGTGTACCAACTCTCAGCTGCCGACCTAACCATTGGGCCGGAGCAAAACCTGTATGAAGCGGTCCGAAAAATCAGGAACTCACGTACCCCCGGAGATACCACCACCATCACACTGCATCTGGCACCAGGCACCTACAGACTGGACCGGACGCTGGTGCTGCGCCCCGAGGACAGTCACCTGAGGATGGCGGGAACGACCGACAATGAGGGCAACCCCCTCTCAACGCTGTCCGGCGGCATCGAGCTGAAAGGCTGGCGCCGTGAGGGCAAGTTGTGGTCATGTCCGATGCCCGAGTTCAACGGCCGACCGATGGAGTTCCGCCAGTTGTACATCAACGGCAGGAAGGCAGAACGATGCCGCGACGTGAAACAATGGGACGACATGGCCCGCGTGCTGAGCCAGGACCGCGAGAACCAGGTCCTGTACGTACCGGTCACCCCAGCCCTGCGCCAACTGGAACGACAGGGAGCACAGCAGGCCGAGATGGTACTGCACGAGATGTGGTGCATATCGGTGCTGCGCATAGCCAGCGTCCAGCAGGTGGGCGACTCGATGGCAGTGCGTTTCCACAGCCCTGAGGCCCGACTGCAGTTCGACCATCCCTGGCCATCGCCACTGTGCCACGACCGTCCTAAGGGGTGGAACGCATCGCCCTTCTACCTGACCAACCACAAGGCACTGCTGGACCAACCCGGCGAGTGGTACCTGGACCTGCAGGCCCGCCGTGTGTGGTACTACCCGATGCCTGGCGAGAAGATCACCGAGGCCATCGCACCAGCCATCGAAACCCTGATTGCCGTAGAGGGCACCATGGACCGCCCCGCTACGGACATTCACATAGAGAACATCGGCATACAGCACTCCACCTGGTTGCGTCCCTCTCTGCAGGGCCACGTACCGCTGCAGGCTGGCATGCCGCTCACCGAAGCCTACCGTCTGCCCGAGATGCGCAAGCGCGTCCGTAACTTCGACCTGGACAACCAGGGATGGCTGACCCGTCCGGCTGCCGCAGTCCGCATCAGCGGCGCCAAGGATGTATGGATGGAGGGCTGCTCGCTCTCCCTGCTGGGCAGCAGCGGCATCGACTACGAATGGAACACCGAGGGCGGCGGCGTAAAGAACTGCAAGTTCAACGAAATAGCCGGCAACGGCATCGTGGCTGGCTCCTTCTCCCCCGCCGCACTGGAGACCCACATAGCCTACGACCCATCTGACCGTCGCGTCGTGGTACGGGGTCTGCAACTGTCGGACAACGACATCCAGTACACCGGCACCGAAGACTGGGGCACCCTGGCCATAGCTGCCGGATATGTGGCCTCGATACGCATCGAGCGCAACACCATCAGTCACGTCCCCTACACGGCCATATCGCTCGGCTGGGGATGGAACGCCGACAAGAGCTGCATGCACGACAACCGCGTGGCTGACAACAAGATCACGCACTACGCCATGCACATGTACGACTGCGCCGGCATCTACACGCTGGGCAACCAGCCTGGCTCGGAGATAACGGGCAACCACATCAGCGACATCGACTGCCCATCCTACGCCCATGACCCCAACCATTGGTTCTGGTTATATACGGACGAGGGATCGGCCCACATCTGGGTACACGACAACCACTGCCCGTCGGACAAGTTCCTGCAGAATGCCAATGGTCCCTGCAACGTATGGCAGAACAACGTGGACAGCGTGCAGACCGCACCAGTTGCCCATTGACGAAGAACAAACAAAGAACAGACAACTTTTTTATATTTTCTCAAAATAATTATGAACGTTAAAGAACTCACATTGCAGAGCGCCAAGAACCGCAAGCGCCTCATGGAGGTGGTTTACAATGCCAAGGCCGGCCACATCGGTGGCGACCTCTCATGCCTCAACGTCATGACTGCGCTGTACTCTGCTATCATGAACATCAGCCCGGAACAGGTCAAGGATCCTGACCGCGACCGATTCATTCTCAGCAAGGGCCACTGTGTCGAGGCCCTCTATACCGTACTGGAGAGCCGCGGATTCATGGCTCCATCGCTGACCAACACCTTAGGACAATTCGGCAGCGTACTGAGCGGCCACCCCACTATCGAGGTACCCGGCATCGAAGTCAACTCCGGCGCACTGGGTCACGGACTGAGCATCGGCGTGGGCGTAGCCATCGCTGCCAAGATGGACAAGCGCAACTACAAGACCTACGTCATGATGGGTGACGGTGAACAGGGCGAAGGCTCTATCTACGAAGCCGCCATGGCCGGTCACCAATACAAGTTGGACAATCTCGTGGCTATCATCGACCGTAACCACCTGCAGATATCGGGCAACACCGAAGACGTGATGGCTCTGGACAGCATCGATGCCCGCTGGAGCGCTTTCGGCTGGGATGTCAAGGAGATGAACGGCGACGATATGCAGAGCATCATGGACACTTTTGCAAGCATAGACTTCAACAATGGCAAACCCCACCTGCTGGTCAGCAATACCACCAAGGGCAAGGGCGTGAGCTACATGGAGAATGTCGCCTCATGGCACCACGGCATGCCTAACGAAGAGCAGTACCAGCAGGCCATGAAGGAACTCGACGAAGCGATTAGTCAATTGGAAAATTGACATTTTTCAATTGACAATTGATAATTGATAATTGACAATTGATAATTGATATCATTTCGTCGGGAATAATAACTAATAACTTGGAACTAATAACTTAGTTAGCATAACTATTATGTTCGCTTGTAGAAAAGTATTTACAGAAACACTGTTGCAATTGGCGCAACAGGACAAAGATATAGTAGCAGTGACCACCGATGCACGCGGTTCGGTCACACTGGGAGACTTCGCCAAGGCGTTGCCCCAGCAGTTCGTAGAGTGCGGCATCGCCGAGCAGGATGCCGTCGGCATCTCGGCAGGTCTGGCTCATTCGGGCAAGAAGACCTTCGTATGCGGACCAGCCTGCTTCTACGTGGCACGAAGCCTGGAGCAGGTCAAGGTCGATCTGGCATACAGCCGTAACCCAGTCAAGATACTGGGCGTGAGCGGCGGTGTAGCCTACGGCGCACTGGGCACCACCCACCACTCACTGCACGACATGGCAGTGCTGCGCTGCTTCCCTGGCATGAGCATCTGCCTGCCATGCGACGGTCGCCAGACAGAGAAGTTGGTCAAGGTGCTGGTCGATTACCCACAGGCATGCTACGTACGCGTAGGTCGTGCAGCCGTACCTGATGTATATGAGGACGACAACTTCACATTCGAGGTAGGCAAGGCCAATATGCTGATGGACGGCAAGGACCTGACCATCATCGCCGTGGGCGAAACGGTTTATCACGCCAAGCAGGCTGGTATCGAGCTCACCAAGCAGGGCATCTCGACCCGCGTACTGGACATGGCCTGGATCAAGCCATGTGACCGCGAGGCCGTCCTGAAGGCAGCACGCGAGACCGGACGCATCATCACCGTCGAGGAGCACTCCAAGTGCGGTGGCCTGGGCGAGATGGTATGCGGCATCGTGGCCGAGAACCCCGTTCCTGTACGCATACTGGGCATACCTGACGAAGATGCCATCCACGGAACAAACAAGGAGATCTTCCACCACTACGGCATCGATGCTGAAGGCATAGTAAAGAGTGCCAAGGATTTCTGCAGAAAGTAACGATTTCCATAGTACCCTTGTAATACCCTTATAATACCTTTAGCATTTATGATTCTTGCCATTGACCAAAGTACCAGCGGAACCAAGCTGATGCTCTTCAACGAACAGTTGGAGATGGTCAAACGTATCAATAAAGCCCACAGGCAGTACTACCCTCAGCCTGGTTGGGTGGAGCACGATGCCGAGGAGATCTACGACAATGTGGTATCGGGCATCAAGGAGCTGCTCAACGACAGCCCCGAGGTAATCGACCAACTGCGCCGGGACTCCCATTCACTCAGCCTCGCCATCACCAATCAGCGCGAGACAGTAGTGGTGTGGGACAAGAATACCGCCCGTCCCATCGCACATGCCGTGGTATGGCAATGCCTGCGCGGCGCCGAGTGCTGCAATGCCCTCAAGGCCGCCGGACATGGTCCCATGGTGCAGGAGAAGAGCGGACTGATCATTGACCCATACTTCTCGGCCTCCGGTGCCAAGTGGCTCTTGGACAACATAGAGGGTGCACGGGCAGCTGCCGAACGGGGCGACCTGCTGATGGGCACGATGGAGAGTTGGCTCATCTGGCGACTGACGGGAGGCCGTCAGCACGTCACTGATGTGACCAACGCCTCGCGCACATTGCTGATGAACATCCACTCGCTCCAGTGGGACGAGGAACTGATGCGTCTGTTCACCATCCCTGCGACGATGTTGCCACGCATATTGCCCTGCGACAGCATCTTCGGCGAGACCGACATCGAGGGTCTGCTGCCCTGCCCTATCGAGATAGCCGGCGTACTGGGTGACAGTCACGGCGCTCTGGCGGGACAGATGTGCTTCGAAGCAGGTCTGGGCAAAGCCACCTATGGTACAGGTTCGAGCGTGATGGTCAACATCGGCGAAGGGTACAGCTCGGCACCTGATGGTCTCGTGACAAGCGTTGCTTTTGCAGCTGCCGGCAAGTGCTTCTACGCATTCGAGGGCAACATACACTGCACCGGCGCCACACTGAAGTGGTTGCAGGAGCAGATGCAGCTCATCGAGTCACCCGCTGACGTTGAGCCAGCCGCCCTCTCGGTAACCGACAACGGCGGCGTATATATGGTACCGGCCTTTGCAGGACTGGGCGCCCCCTGGTGGAACGCCGAGGCTCGTGCCGCCATAGTCGGTATGTCACTGGCTACCTCTCGCGCCCACATTCTGCGTGCTGCACTGGAGAGCATCGGCTACCAGGTCAATGACCTGATCCAGGCCATGATGCAGACAGCCGGCATCGCCCTGAAGGAAATCCGCGTGGATGGAGGTCCTACCCGCAACGCCACACTGATGCAGTTCCAGGCCGACCTGCTCGGCGTACCGGTCAACTGCAGCGACGTGGAGGAGGCATCGGCCATGGGTGCCGTGGTGATGAACGTACTGGGCCGAGGGGTATATGCTTCGCTCGAAGACATTGCCCGTCAGCGCCGCTCTCGTTGGACCAAGACTCCACAAGCCGACCCTGCCCTGATGCAGAAGTATGTAGAAGGTTGGCACAAGGCGGTCAAACGCGTATTGTAAGAATGGTTGACACAACGGAAAATAATTAACTGAAAAAAATTAAAACAATGAGTAACGTAAACAAAAAGCCGTGTTTCGGCATCATCATAGGAACCAGAGCCTACTTCAACAGCGAATTGGCCAAGGACGTACGTAAGGAACTGCTCCGCATCATGGACGAGTGCGGATACGACTACGTAATTCTGCCAGAGGACGCAACTACCACAGGTTCAAGCTCAATCGAGACCCGCGAAGACGGTCTCAAGGTAGCCGCCCAGTTCAAGGAGAACCGCGAGCGCATAGACGGTATCATCGTGGCTCTGCCTAACTTCGGCTACGAGATCGGCATCATCAATGCCATCAACGAGGCCAACCTCAATGTACCTGTCCTGGTACAGGCATACGACGACTACAACGACAAGGTAGATCTGGACCACCGTCGCGACGCCTTCTGCGGCAAGATATCGGTCTGCAACAACCTGTATCAGTATGGTATCCCATTCAGCGATACCACCTACCATACCTACGACATCTACGACCCATTGGTCAAGGCCGACATCGTGAAGTTCGCCGCTACCTGCCGCGTCGTGAACGGTCTGCGCCACTGCCGCATCGGACAGATAGGCACCCGTCCATTGGGCTTCAACACCTGCCGTGCATCGGAGAAACTGCTGCAGCGTACCGGCATCACCGTGGTGCCAGTCGATCTGAGCGAGATCCTCTATGCTGCCGAGAAGGTTGCCGATGACGATCCTGCATTCCAGGAGAAGTTGAAGAGCATCCCTGCCTATGCCAAGGTTCCGGAGCAGTATCAGGACAAACTGCGCGTACAGGCCAAGTTCGGCGTTGCCGTAGAACGCTGGATGGAGAGCGAGCAGGTCGATGCCGTAGCCATACAGTGCTGGGACAGCCTGGAGCAGAACTATGGCTGTGCTGCCTGCGTGACGATGTCCATGCTGTCGGACAAGCTCATCCCTGCAGCCTGCGAGACCGACCTGGCTGGCGCCGTATCCATGTACGCCCTGACCCTCGCCACACAGCAGCCTGCCGCCCTGGCCGACTGGAACAACAACTTCGCCCAGGACCGCAACAAGTGTGTCTGCACCCATTGCGGCAACTTCCCTAAGGGATTCGTGGGCAACAGCGACCTCAAGCTCGGTCCTCTCGGTGTATTGGGCCGCACACTGGGCAAGGTACGCACCTTCGGCGCAGTGTATGCCAAGGTTTCGGAGGGTCCATTCACCTATTTCCGCATCTCGACCGACGATCCGAAGGGCTGCATCAAGGCCTATCTGGGCAAGGGTGAGTTGACCAACGACCCATACGGCATGGACGGCTGCATCGCAGTGACCAAGGTCGATAACCTACAGGGCCTGATGAAGTACATCTGCCGCAACGGTTTCGAGCACCACGTTGCTATGGTACGCACCGACGTAGTCGATATCCTGCAAGATGCCCTGGAGCACTATCTGGGCTGGGACCTGTATGTACATGAATAAGGGGGGCACCTAAATCCCCCCCTCCCTTTAGAACTGACCTCTTGCCAGATACGACGACCCGGCATTGCACTAAATGAAAACTTAATCACTAAATATTATAAACGTGCCGTCATGATGATAACTATATGGACGGCCTAAAAACTCAATTTATGTCACAAACTTCATTACAAAAATCTCTTACTGCCTCTGTGTGCAACTTCCTTGCCGCAGGTGCCATCGTAGCAGGTGGTAGTGCTCTGTCTTTGTGGGAGCCGTATTTGGGACTGACGGGCATAGACAACGGATGGCTGGGCGCACTGTCAGCCAACGGTATCGGAGCCGGTGTGGGCGCCTTCATCGGAGGTTTCCTGGCCGATCGATATGGTCGCAGCAATGTCTTCACCTACAACATGCTCTGCTATATGCTGGGCACGTTCCTGATCATGACAGCGACCAGTTTCGTCCAACTGCTGACCGGCACCATCATCACCGGTATCGCAGCCGGCATCAGCGTGCCAGCCTCATGGACCTACATCTGTGAGTGCTCGGGCCAGACACACCGTGCGCGCAACATCGCACTGAGCCAGATGGGCTGGGGCCTGGGTCCTGCAGTCGTGCTGTTGCTCAGTTACCTGATGGCCCCTGGCGGACCGCTCTTCGACTTTGTCGTCGATGTAGCAGACACCTTCGGCATCCGTGCCAACCGTACTCACGAGGTCAACATCTTCGCTTCGCGTATCGTCTTTGGCCTGCTCTTCATCGATGCCTTCATCGCCTGGATGTTCATGCGTCACCTCGAGCCTTCGAACGAGTGGCTCAACAACCGTGACAAGATCAACAAGGACAAGCCTCTGTTCAGCAACCTGTCCATCATCTTCCACGACAAGCACAAAGGCACCCTCATCGGTCTGACCGCCATGTACTTGGTATGGAACCTGGTAGCTGGCGCCATGGGCTTCTTCCAGGGTCACATCTACGAGACTGCCGGACACCTGTCCAATGCAATGGCCAACCTCACGCTGGCCGAGCAGTGGCTCATCACTGCAGCCATCACTGGCGTGGGCGCCTTCTACATCGACCGTTTCGAGCACCGCAAGTTGCTGGTTGGCTTCGTAGCAGTAGGTGCAGTAGCCTGGCTGACGGTGGTCTTCGGACTGATGAACAGCTATACCGGCATCGTCATCATCACCTTGCTCTGGGCCATCCAGGCTGGTATCTCAGTTCAGTTCTTCTTCGCCCTGTGGGGTGTAGAGCTCTTCCCATTCAAGTATCGTGCTGCTGCCATTGGCGTGATGTTCTGCATCGTGCGTGTACTGTCAGCCATAGTCAGCTTCGGATTCTCGGACCTCTATGCTTCATTTGGACCTGACATGATTCGTTACAACTCAATATTGATGTTCGCACTGTTCGCTCTGTCTGGCTACATCGGTTGGCGCATTGCACCTGAAACCCGTGGTAAGACCATGACCGAGATCACTGAGGAACGTTATGGCAAATAATAAACCGCTATGGATATGGTTCCCCGGAGACAGAGAAATCTGGCTGGGGAACCATTTCAATAACCGCCGTACCGAACGTGGTGCTATGTTTCCTCCCTTCTGGAAACAGGACAGCCACTGGCAGACGGTAGAATTCTCCAAGGAGTTCACCCTCCTACAGTCTGATACCCTTCACATACATGTGGAGGGCATCTATAATTTTATGCTCGATGGCAAACTGCAGTTTGGCCAACCGACAGTCTTCCACCTCCCCGCTGGTCGCCACAAGATCAATATCAAGGCGCACAACCTCTCGGCCCCACCGTCGCTCTACATCAGCAGCGACTGTCCGGACAGCCCCGTGGTGACCGACTCATCGTGGCTCGCCACCTGCGAGGACAAAATATGGATAGACGAGAACGGCGTCGCGCACGGATCGGGCATCTATCTCCCTGCTGCCACCTGGCCAGGGTGTGACGATCCTGCGGTGCTCCCATCGCAGTTCCGTCTGCTACGCACCCAGCCACAACAGGCTACATCGTCCCACCCATTGGAGACCACCGAAGGAGAGACAGCCACGCTCTACGACTTCGGCTGTGAGTCATTCGGTTACGTCGTGCTGCATGGCGCACAGGGACACATCGACATCTATTACGGCGAGAGCGAGGCAGAAGCCCTGGACCGCGACCATTGCGAGACTCTCGACCGCCTGGACCTGCCCGACGGGCAGCCACAGGAGCATCGCATTGAGGCATCGAAGGCGTTCCGTTTCGTACAGGTAGTCGGATCGGTCCAGAGCATCTCCATGCTGAGCGAATATCTTCCATTCGACCAGAGCCGTTCCGGCAGTTTCCAGTGCTCGGACGACGAGGTGAACCGCATCTGGCAAGTGGGTGCCCGCACATTGGACCTCACCACACGCGAGTTCATGATGGACGGCATCAAGCGCGACCGTTGGACCTGGTCAGGCGACGCCATCCAGTCGTACCTGATGAACTACTACCTGCGCTTCGACAGCGAGGCTGTGAAACGCACCATCCGCCAGTTGCGCGGCAAGGATCCCGTCACGGCTCACGTCAACACCATCCTGGACTACACTTTCTACTGGTTCAACGCCCTGGGAGACTACTATCTCTATACGGCGGACGTGGACTTCGTGCGCGAGATGTACCCCCGCGCCGTCACGCTGATGGACTATGTGCAGGGCCGACTCACGGACGAGGGACTCGCCATCGGGCAACCCGATGACTGGGTCTTTGTCGATTGGGTCGATTTCCCGATGCACAAGCGCGGCATACTCTGCTTCGAACAGATACTGCTGTACCGCAGTCTGGTCACCATGCAGCAATGCGCCGAACTGGTAGGCGACCACGAACATCATTACGGCGAAATGGCCTCTGCCCTGCGCGCCAAGACCGACGAACTGTTCTGGGACGACACCAACAAGGCCTATCTGCACGCCTACGAAGATGACGCGGCTGCAACGGACGGCAAGTTGGTCCTCAACACCCAGATTACCAAGTTCCCCAACATGATGGCAATGTTGTACGACTTTGCCGATGACGAGCGCCGTGCCGACATTCTCCACCATGTAATGCTCAATGAATCAGTGCCTGCCATCTCGACGCCCTATATGCGTTTCTACGAACTGGCTGCCCTGTGCCAGATGGGTATGCAACACGAAGTGATGGGCGAGATCAAGGCATACTGGGGCGGAATGCTCCGCGAGGGTGCCACCTCATTCTGGGAGAAGTACAACCCCGAGACGCCCGCCTCCCCACGCGGATGCGACGGCATCGGACGTGCTCACCTCGAGATGTACGGACGTCCCTACGGCAAGAGCCTGTGCCATGCCTGGGGTGCCTCTCCCCTCTACCTGTTGGGCAAATTCTACCTGGGCGTCACCCCAACGGAACCAGGCTATCGGGAGTACGAGGTACGCCCCTGTCTGGGCGGTCTCTCGTGGATGCGCGGCGATGTGCCGACTCCGTTCGGACCTATTCACATCGAACTATCCGAAAAGACGCTCTCCGTCACTGCCCCTGCGGGCATTGGCATCGGCCATATCCACTATGGGGACCATTGTGCCGACATTCAACCTGGACAAACACTTAACCTCTCATTATGAAAAATATTTTGCGAATTACCACAACATCGATTTTCACAGTTTTATCATTGAGCCTGACCTCAGTTCCGGCCAGCGCCCAGGGCCTGACCGAAACCTCGCAGAGTCCCTATGCCATAATGCACGACGTCCCTTTGGGACAAGTCCGCTGGACAGACGGCTTCTGGGGCGAACGTTTCGACGTCTTCAGCCAGACCTCGGTACAGAGCATGTGGCGCACATGGCAGGACTCGGCTGTCTCGCACGGCTTCCGCAACTTCGAGATTGCTGCCGGAGACTGCGAGGGTGCTCACTGGGGACCTCCCTTCCACGACGGCGATATGTACAAGTGGCTCGAGTCGGTTGCTGCGGTCTATGCCGTGACGCGTGACCCTGCATTGGACAGCATCATGGACACCTTCATCGACCATGTGGCTCGTGCCCAACGCGCTGACGGCTACATACATACGCCGGTCATCATCGACGAACGTAACCGCGGCGTTGACACGCACGCCCGACAGATATCTCAAACGGAGATAGGCACTGCTGTGGGCGGCGCCGACGAGAAGGGCGCCTTTGCCAACCGCCTCAACTTCGAGACCTACAACCTGGGTCACCTCATGATGGCGGGCATCGTACATAAACGTGCCACCGGCAAGACCACACTCTATGACTGCGCCGTACGTGCTACAGACTTCCTGGTACACTTCTACGAGACGGCATCGGCGGAGCTGGCCCGCTGCGCCATCTGCCCAAGCCACTACATGGGCGTGGTCGAGATGTGGCGTGAGTCGCGCAATCCCCGTTACCTGCAGTTGGCGCAACAGCTCATCGCCATTCGCAGCCAGGTGCAGAACGGTACTGACGACAACCAGGACCGAGTTCCATTCGAAGAGCAATACACGGCAATGGGTCACGCAGTCCGTTCGACTTACCTCTACGCCGGCGTGGCCGACATCATGGCCGAGATAGGCAACTGCAACAGCGAGGGACACGACTGGTCGGGCAACCTCACCTCCATCTGGCAGGACATCGTACAACGCAAGATGTACATCACCGGCGGATGCGGCGCCCTGTATGACGGCACATCGCCCGACGGTACCAACTACACGCCCGACAGCATTCAGAAGGTGCACCAGTCCTTCGGCCGACCCTATCAGTTGCCCAACAGCACTGCCCACAACGAAACCTGCGCCAACATCGGCAATATGCTCTTCAACTGGCGTATGCTCGAGGTAACGGGCGATGCCAAATATGCGGACATAGCCGAGACCTGCATGCTGAACAGCGTTCTGTCCGGTATCTCGCTGGATGGCCGCCGTTACTTCTATACCAACCCGCTCCGTCTGAGCCGCGACCTGCCCTACACGCTGCGTTGGCCCAAGGAGCGCAAGGAGTACATCTCGTGCTTCTGCTGCCCGCCCAACACGCTCCGCACTCTGTGCGAAGCCCAGAACTATGCCTACACGACCAGCGACCACACGTTGACCTGCCAGATGTACGGCAGCAGCGAGGTGACTGCCACGGTTCCAGGCGTGGGCGAAGTCACTGTCCGTCAGGAGACTGACTATCCATGGGATGGACACATCCGCCTCACCGTCGTCAACATACAACGCAAGGCTCGTCGCACGCCATGGACATTGGCCTTCCGTCTCCCAGAGTGGAGTGGAATGCAGGCATCATCGGCCACAACAGAGGCTGACGGTCGCACCGTGCAGGACTCCCTCGGCTATCGCCGCATCACCCAGATATGGAAGGTGGGCGACACTATCAGCATCGACCTGCCTATGCGCACACGACTGATGCAGGCTCATCCATTGGCCGAAGAGATCCGCAACCAGGTAGCCCTGCAGCGCGGTCCGGTCGTCTATTGCCTCGAGGAGTGTGACCTCCCGACCGGCGTCAGCCTGGATGATGTATCGGTACCTGCCGATGCTCAGTTCCGCACTGTACCTGTCACCATAGCCGGCAGCCACATGATGGCACTGGAGACCGAGGTTACCATTCATCCTTCTGCCTCATGGCAGGGTGTCCTCTACCGCGAAGTATCGGCCGAAAGCCGCCGTATCAAGGCACGCTTCATCCCATACTACGCATGGGGCAACCGCGGCCGCTGCGACATGACGGTATGGCTCCCTCTGGAGCGTTGACAGACTGGTTCTATATGTATCCTTCCCACTCGCCACTCATTCTTCTCGGCGAGTAGGAAGGAATACTGTTTCAATAAAAAGGTCCCGGATACATAATAAAACGCGCCCGTGCACGTTATATATGCGTGACTTTATAACTTATTGGTTTCGCTTATACAGCAACCCCTTTTTAACTATGAAACTTAACAAAGCTCTACTTCTCCTCTCTCTGACGCTGATGCCACTGACGGCATTGGCCGATATGACTGATACCCAAATCATTCAATACGTAAGCGAACAATCGGCCAAAGGCACCAGCCAGGCGGAGATGGTACAATATCTCTTAAATCAAGGGGTAAGTCCCCAGCGCCTTCAACAATTAAAGGCGAAATTATCCAAGAAAGGTACCAGCAGCAACAATGGCAAAGTTTCTACAGGAGACAGAACCCGCACAGCCAATACAGACAGAAATTCTTCTGGTCGTATCGTAGGAAACGCTTCCAAAAACGGCAAATTCGAAGAACAAAGCGAGGATTATTTGTCTATGGAAAGCGCTCTTACAGACCTATCCTCACAAATGAGCCCAGAAATGGAAGAACAAGGCTCTAAATACGAAAAGAAAATTTTTGGACATGAGATGTTCAAAAATGAGGATATCAAATTTGAGCCGAACATGAATATAGCGACTCCGTCCACTTACGTTTTAGGTGCAGGAGATTTAGTATTCATTGACATATATGGAGCATCCCAGGTTTCAATAGAAGGCACGATATCTCCTGATGGCGAAATCATTGTAAAAGGATATGGTCCTCTTCATTTAGGAGGTTTGTCCGTAGAACAAGCCAACCAGCGAGTACGCACAAAACTTAGCTCATACTTCGCTGATTCAAAAATCAAACTAACCGTTGGACAAACTCGCACAATACAAGTAAACGTAATGGGTGAAGTAAAGACTCCAGGCACCTATACCTTGTCCGCATTTGCCAGTGCATTCCATGCTTTATATAGTGCAGGAGGTGTTAGCGAAGTCGGATCACTCCGTTCTATCAAACTCTATCGTGAAAACAAATTGATCAGCATAATTGATCTTTACGATTACATTTTAAACGGGCAACTCTCAGGAGATATTCGCTTACAAGACAACGACGTACTCATTGTGGCTCCATACGAAGCTCTTGTTAACATATCGGGCAAAGCGAAACGCCCGATGTACTACGAGATGAAAACGTCTGAAACCATTGGCAAAGCATTGGAATATGCTGGTGGTTTTGCCGGCGATGCTTACACCAAGTCGATGCGTCTCGTTCGTATGGGAGGCGACCGCATGCAGGTGTTCAATATAGACGAATCTAACCTTGGTTCATTCCTTGTTGCAGATGGAGACTCTGTCTATATCGATTCGGTAATGGTTCGATATGATAATATGATTGACCTTCAAGGAGCCGTTTTCCGTCCGGGAATGTACCAACTTGGAGACCGAACCTCAAGCATCAAGAGTCTCTTGGAATATGCAGGAGGTGTAACCGAATACGCTTTTACATCCCATGCCGTACTGCGACGCAAACGCGCAGATCGCTCTTTGGAAATCATCCCAATTGATTTAGAACACATTCTGAATGGGACCGCGTCTGATGTCGTACTCAAAAACGAAGACGTTTTGTTTATCCCAGATAGACAAAACGCACAGGAGAGCCAAACCTTAACCATCAGAGGCGAGGTTTATGAGCCTGGCATTTATGAATTCGCTCACAACACATCTGTTGAGGACCTCGTTCTTTTGGCAGGGGGACTTAAGGAATCTGCATCGACCGAAAAGGTAAGTATAGCACGCCGCCAAGAGAATGGACAAATTAAAAATTTCACTGTCAATCTCTCAAAAGATCTTTCTTGCGATACAAAAAATGCTTTCATTTTGAAACCATTCGATGTTGTTATGATTAAACGCATTGAAGGCTACTGCGAACCACAAACGGTACATATCGAAGGAGAAGTAAATTTCCAGGGAGATTATAGCATAACAAATGAAAAATCTCGAATCAGTGACGTCATCTCAATGGCAGGTGGCTTGACTAATCACGCGGCGCAAAATGGAGTATATGTCCTTCGCAAATTATCTGAGGAAGAAAAAAGAATGCGCCAAAAAAGATTGGATACAGACAGATTCAATTACACTTATAGAGCCATACAACGATCTTCTCAGATGCAGGGTGTCACCTCATTACCCATTTCCGACTCATTGATGATTGTAAAGGACACTCGTGAAGACATCTACAAAGTAGCAGTAAACATCCAAAAAGCTATTAAAAAACCAGGGTGCAAAGAAGACTTAATTCTGCAAGATGGAGACTATATCATTGTAGAAGGACAAACAAACACAGTCAGACTGTCTGGAAGTGTGGCATACCAAGGAGCTGTACCATACGTTTCTGGCAAAACATTAAAGTATTATCTTAGACAAGGAGGAATTCGTCCTACTAGACAAAATTGCAAACTTGCCTATGTCATTTCTCCTAATGGTCAGGCTAATTCATATCGCAAGTTTAAAAAAATTGAACCAGGCAGCGAAATATTTCTCCGCGAATCTCGCACAGAAATGACTACAGACCAAAGGGTCAATATGTGGATTGCAGTTACTAGCGCATTTGCGACAGCCGCCGCAGTAGTTATCAGCGTAATTAAATAAACAGAATAAATTTTATTAATTCTATTCAAGATTGAATATTCTGAAGGCAAATGACTGCAATAATCATATTGAATTGGAATGGCTGGAAAGACACTTTAGCCTGTCTTGATTCGCTTTCTAAGGTTCAAGGGGATTTCCGCGTACTGATAGTGGACAACAACTCATCGGATGACTCTGTAGAACGAATACAAGAATACTTAAGTTATTCTTCTTTACAGGCCGAGTTATTCAAATCTGAAGATAATCTTGGATTTGCCAAAGGCAACAACGAGGGATTACGTTATATTGCCTCTCATTGGGAGGCCGACTTCTTTTTACTGCTTAATAATGATACGATCGTTGAACCGGACTTTTTAGCCCATTTAGAAGATTTTGCCATAGCCCATCCAGAATATAAGGCATTGACTCCAATGATTTGCTATAATTACGACCGATCAATCATCTGGAACTGCGGAGGCGAACTCAAATTTGGACTACGCAAAGCACACTATGGCAATACTCATATTAATCATGTAAAAGAAATAGATTCTCGGACATTAAAGCCATTAGTTTCACATATTGACATCTCTTATCTAACTGGCTGTGCTCTTTTCTTCCGCAAAGAGCTACTCGACACCGAGCATCGGATCCTGACCGAAGACTATTTCTTCGGCGAAGAAGACTTTAATTTTTGTCTAAGGATGAAACAGATTAAAGCCCGAATGGCTTGCGTTCTCTCTTCTCGAATTTACCACAAAGTAAACGGTTCCATTAAGGACAAAAATGAACTATCCAAAATATACATTTATTATTTGAACAGATACATAGACATCCGTAAGAACTTCTCTCCATTCAAATATTTTCTATGGGAAACACTGTCAACAATCTATGCTGTAATTCTACTTAAAAAGCGAGGTTATGGCTGGTTCAAGAGTTACAAACTCATGAAAAAGGTTGAAATAGAATCATCTCACAAAGAGAAAGTGACCCAAAGAGATTTTATAGAAGCAATAGAAGGCTCCGTTATTTAACGGAGCCTTCTTTTATAAAATCATTTGTCATTCCAAAATATTTCAAACAAGCCTCCAGTTGCTTTACATTACCCTGCTCAGAGACATTCCGATGCATCAACGCAGAACCTTTGTGCATAAACTGATACAAAGCATCAAAAGAATAATTGAGGATTTCTTTATCCACTATACAATGATGCAAAGTTCCCTGCCTTACCGCTTGAAGCCAGAACCACACATCATCTGCATAAGGACAAATTGATTGAAATACGTCTTTATCAAAAACATCGTTATGTAATGAATATGGAGGATATAATACAGCATTATATCCAATAGGGAAAATCAGCAAGCCGGAAGAGCCATCTTCCGAACGTTCCCACTGTCTATATCGCTTAATTTGACCTTTATTATCAACGAGTGGTTTGACACACTGGAAACTTACAATTTGGCCTTTGTGGTCTTGATATCGTTCTAACATAGTACGTATTAGAGACCTATGATAGATAATATCATCATCTACTGTTATGACTATATCATCAGGGCATAGAGACAGCGTAGGTATCAATTTCTTATAGGATCTGATTTCCTCACAAAACATAATTTCAACCCCGTGATGATCTCTTAAAACCTTCAATTTCTGTGGAATATTATTGTCATTCCAATGATCTCGATCAAGCCATAGTATCAGTCTATCTGGGAGTCGGTCTTGTCGCAATATAGAAACTAACGTGTAATACACGACGGAATTACTGACCCTACGACCATAGCTAGTAAGTGAAACCACAACATTTCCCGTTGTATTAATATTATGATGCAACGAAGGCAAATATTTATGCCCTCGACAATCCATAGACCATTTATCAAAATATCCACAAATTGCCTCATATAAAACTTTAATTTTAGTATATACGCTCATTACCTTGCATTATTTTTTACCATAAATAGATGATATAAGCATAAGATTGTCAGTACGATCTCTGATAGTGACATCGCAATTGCAGCTGAATCTACCCCTAGATGATTAGCAGAAATCAATATAAACAGCAAAGCCAAAGTTCCAGACAAAAAGACTGAATAGAAAAACTGTTTCTGCTTTCCCATATTGATCAATCCTACAAATCCCAATAAGAAATTCAGACTGCCAAACAAAATAACAGGATACATCAGATACATCAATGGCAAAGCTTCATAAAAGTCGTCACCAACTATAGCGACCAAAATATCACCAAATAGCCAAAGGCAGAAACAACCAACTATTGCCAAAATTACTATAATAAGACTTGCATTCCTGATTAGTTGCAAACTTTTGGTCAAACCCTCCTGTTTTATTTTAAGACTTACATGAGGGAACAATGCCTGAGAAATAGGCATAATCAAAGCTTGGCAAGCCTTGATTACTTTTTCTGCTAAGCCATACACGCCAACAGCCGCATCACTCACGAAGAAATGGAGAATAATCACATTTAGATTTCTATATAAATTGATACCTACAGTACTACCGAATAGCGGGAACCCATCTTTTAACTCCACGAGAATGTCCTTCAGTTGAGGCTTTACCAGAATTAACCCGAATTGCTTACGAGCCAATATCATACTTAACAGTGCAGAAAATAAAAATCCCACTGAATTAAGAGCCAATATATAAACATAATCTTCTGTCCGTCGTATAAAAATGATGACAAATAATGCAAACAAACACTTAGTTGTAGCATTCGCAATAGTCACATATTTCATACGTTCCATTCCTTGAAATAGCCATGTCGGGATAAAGACATCTCCAAAAACAATACCTAAGGAAGTAATGAACATAAAAAGGCTACCAGGGCTATCAAAAACTACTGGAGAGAGAATCAATGCTAAAGCAACCAGTATTGAGGCCATGAGGAAACGGGCTGCCAAAACATTAGAAGACAGACGCGATATATACTGGAGGTCATCCCGGTTTTGGGATATTCTTTTAGCTGCTGAAAATTGGAATCCATATTGAGTCAACAGATTAATATTCTGCGCCCAAAGAAGTACATATATATATATGCCGAAGTTTTCATTTCCAATGACTTGCGTTATAAACGGGATAATAACAATAGGCAATCCCAAATCAAGCACATTGAGAATGGACAGAAAACCAAAATTAGATATAACCGTTTTATAGTTTCTCAAGAAGTTCATAACAGGAATTACTTGTATTGAAATTTACGAACATAATTAACCCCGAATCCAATGAGGAACAAGAATACTGGTACCTCTATAATATACAGATGCCACATATAGAACTCGAACCATCCTAATGCAAACAATCCTGCATAGAAGAAATATACCAAATAACTATATAAATCGCCTTTTATCTTGGCATAGCACATAATGACATAACTGAAGGCACTATATCCTAAAGTACATATTACAAATTCAATGGCATCACAGTGCAAGTACAAAGTGCCAAAAAACGTACGCGTGTTCGTATAATCAAGACCTGTATTTAAAAATTTCGATGGGATAGGATTCAACATATTAGAATTTCCAATTATCAAGTTGAAAATATTAATAAAAGGAGAAAACAAATACTTAAAATCCTCTCTATCTGCGGCACCGAGTTCTAAATCATAACTAAATCCCAGAGTACCACTTGTCAAATAATGCACAAACTTGTTCCATACTTGATTGACCATTCTTGCATCTGTTTGTGCTTGATCATTACCTATGGCAGGAAGCAACATATAAACAATAAGGAACAGGAAAAATGCAGAAACGAACATTACAAACAGCAACTTTACGGACAATTGTATGGTACCCGTATATAGTTTTAATAACAAAATTGTTATAATTGGTATAATAAGCCAGCCTTTGACCATATATAACAAAGAAGGCAACATAACGAAGAACAAGGGTACGAGCAACAACCATTTTTTTCTACTCACAAAATAGCCGATGTAAATCATTAAAGCAATACCCAAAATTCTCAGATGTCCCCACAATCCACGTTCACATAATTCATTAGAAAACTCTTCCGTGCCGAACATTTCGGTCGAAGAATGCAACATTTTATACAACCTAAGAATGAACAACATGCCCAATCCTATTGAAAATAACAGGACATAGAATGGGGGAGCTTGCCAACGTTGTACATTTAATGGCCTATTGGCACAACCCAGTTTTGTCATAGACCAACCAAAAAATAGACTCGGCAAGGCAAAAAGAGGAAGACCTGCTATCCATATTAAAACACTAGGATAATAAAACGATATAAGGTCTGTAAAAGGAATAAATGCCAAAGTCAAAAAAAGGACCAACGTATATGGCAACGCCAGACAAAACACAGGGGTATATAACGTATGCCATGCCGCATATTCCAAATATGCAATAATAGCCAATTCCAATAAAAAAACTACCAATATGAAAGCAGAATTAGGTATTTGGGGGGTTAAGTCAATTACGGCAGGACTAATCACTGCAAATGACATTATATTTTCTTGAAGTTTGCTCTTTGCGCCCAACTTTCTACCTAAAATATATTGATAAGCGGCATAAGCATTATCCATCTCTTTCTGCAGATACTCTATCTCATTACGTGCACTTTGAGTAACCACATTTTGAGGAATAGCAACACGTTTAGAATAAGCACTTTGGGCATTCTTATACCTTACTAATGCTTTATTCTCCTCCTTAGAATAAAAATCGTATGCAAGTAGTGCTTTTTTAGCATGATAACGATGCAAGAAGTTTTGAAGTTCTTCTGATATAAGCGTGACCACCTGTTTAGCCACATACGGGTCTTGCATCGTAGCATAAATGTAAATCAAACCTGATTTTTCATCAAAATTGACTTTCAAGTGCTCGGTCAACAGTTCTCTCAAATCGGCTGAACTTACTTTTTTTTCGACAAAAAAGGTTTTCCACCATGGTTGTTTCTGATAATCAGACAAATATTCAGAAATAGTTACATTGACACCTTCTTCTAATAGTTCTACCTTTCTTAATAATAAACTATCAGCGAACGCCGAAGACTTTATTACTTCTGAATAGATATCTGCTGTAAAAGCATTATCTATTTGTGGATTGGGTATTTCAATGCCGACAAACGACATCATCATTTCTATATCTGCAGGGAGATCTAAAGGCTGCAAATCTTCCGAAATAGCAATTTCTTTTGATGAATACTGATTTGGCAAAGAAGATACAACGAGTATCGTTAAAAACAAAATGCCGCATATAAAAAGGATTATGCGAATTCTATATTTAACGAGTAAACGAAATACCTCGATGATATTTCTTTTTGTTAGTTCTTCTTTTAAATTCCACATGTCAACAACATCTACATATTCATAGTATCAACGTGTGCATTTCGAATAGACTGTTCTCGCACATAGAAATAAACCGTTTGAAAAGCAAAAGCCAAAAAGACAAAAAATCCAATAGTAATAACTCTTTTAGGACCCGATTTCTTATTAGGGATAATGGCTGGTTGAATTACGTTATATACAGGGACTTGAGCTTGCAACTTGGCATTTGCAATAGTAACCTGTTGTGCAGCTTGGGAGTAAATTTGATAATTGGTATTCATTTCATTCTCCAAGAATATCATCTGAGTCTTATACTCCTGCGACAAAAGGTTTATATGCTTATCAGCAAAGGTAGCATACTTAACAGAAGACTCCAAGTAATCGTTCTTTGATTCTTCCATGAACTCTTTGGCATGTTTCAGGTCTAACGAAGCCTTTTTGGTACGATACTCAAAAATATAATTCTGCAACAAATTTGAGACCGAGTCAGTTACAATCTGAGCTACATAAGGGTCTTCAAAAGTCCCCTCAATTGATATTACTCCTGTCTTTTTATCAATAATTACACTTAGGCTCTCATTAAGTTTTTTTATAACACTCATCTCCTGAGGAGAAATATAAGCTGGGACATCAACTGAAGGAGCAACACTTTTCTTAAACAAACTACTTAAATCGAACCAGGGCTTATTCCTTGTCAAAAATTCATTTAGGGTTCCTGAAAACTCAATCAGCTGACCCTCAACCTTCACCTTTAACAGTTGTTGCAAAAATGGAGTTGAAGAAACAACATCTGGATAAATATCAGCACTGATTGCATCAGAAGAACCTCCGCCCAATTGACTGAGATTGATTCCTGCCAAAGATGCCAGGCTGGACAAACCCTCGCCACCGAAGCCACTAGAAGCCTCCTGTGCAAGTGTAACTACACTGGTATAATAATTAGGCGTTGTAAACAACTTAATAGAAGACAAGACAAAAACAATCGACAGAACTATGCAATAGCTCTTAAAATGCGACTTAACCAGTATTACAACATCCTGTATTTCAAATTCTTTTAATCTCATACAATTGTTCTATTTTAAATTAAATAACGAGGGGAAGGAATACCAAACACCATCAGTCAATCACGAGATAAAGGCGAAAAGCTAATGGGTGAAACTCCTCGAAAATCACTTTAGTTCAACTTGATTATTCAATACCGCTTGCAGTAAAGTATTTTCTTTAGCGATGTAAATACCAAGTTTAAAGCTACGTAGAATATAGATAGCAGAGGACCATTGTGGTCTGCAACGGAGAACAACTGATATTGCCACTTCAACAAAGACAAATGACCATTATGACTAATTGACCCAGAACGTCTTCTGTAATGGGCTGCCACCTCGGGCATCAGGTAACAATCCGCCTTGCGTGTCACTTGAAGCCACATTGCGTAATCATTTCTTTTATAGATATTCGCTACCTGTATCAGTCCGATGCGGGTTCGGTCATACATTACAGTGAGGCATCCCAACCAGTTGCAAGCATAAATACCCCTTTTGGTAACCTTACGTGGGCCACTCACTTCTGCACCACGAGGCTTGCCGTATTCATCAATTTCGTCGTATTTATGATAGCTGAATACACAGTCATGCTCCGTCATGAAATCTATCTGATGCTGCAACTTGTAAGGTTCCCACAGGTCATCACCGTCCAAAAATGCTACCCAACGGCCTCGCGCCTCTCTCAGTGCCCTGTTGCGAGATACTGCAGCACCCGAATTTCTTTCATTACGGATAAATCTGATGCGCTGATCCTTTCGCTCATATTCAGCTACAACTGCAGCCGTATCATCGGTCGAACAGTCATCGACGATAATCATCTCCCAATTGGGGTATGTCTGAGCCAGAACGCTATTTATCGTATCCGCGATGTAAGCTCCGCAATTATATGAGGGTGTTATGATTGAGACGAGATCAGACATATTTATTATGGATTTCTGACATGCTTATCAGTTCTTTATTCAATTTACAAGTTCACTGTTATGCTTCAAGATAGATGCCTATCAATGACAATCTATTCTTTATTAACGATTATTTTGATGATTTATTATTTAATAATAAAAAAAAACTCGATTCTTGCCCCATTATTCGGACCCGAATATATCAACCCGGCGGAAAATCCAGACAACTCTTGCAGGTTTCGACTCACGGGAATCGGACAAATGCAGACTACCTCTCCTAACTAAAAATAGGTATTTCTCAACGAATTAGGCGATTTGCAACCCAGTTGCAAGTGGAAGTCCTTAACTTTGCAGCACGAAAACAAAAAACAAACAATAGTTATTATGCAAGAGATATTACATATCATCAACGAGATGTCGCCCTACCTGCTGCTGGGTTTCCTGCTGGCAGGACTGATGCACGCCTTCGTGCCGGGGCAGATGTACAGCCGCTACCTGGCCAAGCCCACGTTCCGGTCAGTGTTCAATGCCGCCCTGTTCGGCATACCCCTGCCGCTCTGTTCGTGCGGCGTGATACCTACGGCCATGTCGCTCAGGCGCGAAGGTGCGTCGAAGGGCGCCGCCGTCTCCTTCCTCATTGCCACACCGCAGACGGGTGTGGACAGCATCATCGCTACCTACTCTCTGATGGGTCTGCCCTTTGCCATCGTCCGCCCCATAGCCGCTCTGGTCACCGCTCTGTTCGGCGGTCAGATGGTCAATAAGTTTGCATCGGACGATGAAGCGGAGCACCCAGAGGACCACCACGACCACGTCGTACATGCTGAGTGCGGCTGCGGACATGACCATGACCACGAGGAGTGCAGTTGTGGGCACGATCATCACCATCACCATGACCACGCCGTACATGGCGAGTGTGGCTGCGGTTGTGAGCACGATCACCACGAGCACGCTACCGGTGTGGGTGGCAAGTTGCTCGAAGCCATTCACTACGGCTTCGTGCACATGATGGCCGACATCGGCAAGTGGCTTGTCGTGGGACTGGTCGTCGCCGCACTGATCACGGTATTGGTACCGGACTCATTCTTCGAGGTCTTTGCCGACAACAGTCTGCTCTCCATGCTGCTGGTTCTCTGCATGGCCATCCCTATGTATCTGTGCGCCACGGGCAGCATCCCCATTGCCGTAGCGCTGATGATGAAGGGCCTCACCCCCGGCGCCGGACTGGTCCTGCTCATGGCAGGTCCTGCATCGAACGTAGCCTCCATCCTGGTGATACGCAAGGTCCTGGGCAACCGCACGCAGGTGGTCTATCTGATCAGCATCATCTTGGGAGCCATCCTGTTCGGTCTGGGCATCGACTACCTGTTGCCGCGTGAGTGGTTCACCAGCCACCTCATCGCCACGACCAGCTGTGAGGAGGGCCCATCCTGGTTCTCGTGGCTCTGCACGGGCCTGCTCATCCTGTTGCTCATCAATGCTCTGCTCGTCCAGCCCTACCTGGTTCGCCGCAAGGCATCGCATGCCACCCAGTCTGCTACCTGCGAGCCCGAACATACTGAAATCAATAACAATCATTCAATCACTCAAACGATTATGAATACCATCACTTTCCACATCAAGGGCATGAACTGCAATCATTGCCGCATGAATGCCGAGAAGGCTCTCCTCTCCGTCCCTGGCGTAGAGTCAGCCGCAGTCACTCTCGAGACTGGCGAAGCCGTCGTCACGGGCTCTGCTCCCGTCGATGCTCTCCACAAGGCCGTCGAGGAATTGGGCTTCACAGCCCAGGCGTAAATATCCGTTCACTCTACCGAAAGATTTTCTAACCAGTAGGCAGCCCCATCCAGACTCCGGTCTCGATGGGGCTGCTTTATTTGGATCCGACATAAGAACGAAACTTACCATTTTACATACATAGCGACACTTATTCCATATTTTTTACCCACATTTTACCCACTTATTCCGTTTTTTAATGACCAATTTTACCCACTTATTCCGTTTTTTAATGACTAGTTTTACCCACTTATTCCGTTTTTCAATGGCCAATTTTACCCACTTATTCCGTTTTTACACTATTGAATATCTCCTACTATTAGATAAAAGATTGAGTTCATTGACATTCTCTCAATTCTTAAATTCTGTAGATCATATCTCACATTTGGATGGTGCTGCCCCTGCTCTAAGTTTGCACCCTGGGGGCGACGCAGTCGCCCATAAGTACAAAAATAGATAAAAATAGATAAAAATATAAACAACTAAAAGACTATTTTTCTTACCTTTGTTGTAAAAAGGAAGAATTGGTCTGTCGAAGAGGTA
>JAILKE010000066.1 GCA_024694125.1 Bacteroidales bacterium | reverse complement strand
TCTGAAAACTACAATCTCATCTTTGCTGATTATACCAAAATGAGAGAAATATATAGGGAACTTAATTTGGTTTATGAAAGTTCCATCAATATTGTAGAATTTGATAGTTTGTGTGCCTCTATCACAAACGGAGACTTGTTCGTTATAAGGGTCATACATCATGTCTGTCGGGTCAACATATTCCTTTTTTGACCTTCCTTTAATTCCAATATTGTTTAGATAGTTCCCTAAAGAGTCAAAACGAACTATACGAGCGTTGTATTTGTCGAAGACAATGAAATCTCCGGAGTCGGTTGTTTCTATTTTTTCGATTTCACCAATAGAAGAGTTTTCTGTGGCTTCTAATTTTACATATTTAACAGAAGAAAAGATTTCTGAGTATTTAAAATTTGCAGATTCTTTGTCTATATCAATTTTGTGAATGGGGATTATCTGTTTGAAATCATTAGCTACGTATTCATAGAGATCTTTAGTTCCATCCATGTCATTCTGTTTAGTTCCACATGAAGTGAAAGACAGAAAAACAACCATCATTAGTATTGAACAGCAATATGTGCTGCACGTTATTTCTTTTATCATTGGTCTATCTGTGTTGTTATATGGTTTCTCCAAAACTCATTGTTATGGAGAAACCAAGAAATAGTTAAAGTTCTCTTTATCTTCAATAATGGTAATTAGTCATTCAAAATTTTTTCATCGAACGAATATATTCGGTTCAAAATATATGGTGGAACAATGTAGGTCACAGAACGTTCTTGAAAGAAACAGTCTCTTTGCCAGGCCCCATAAGAGCATATTATATCTTTTCCTATAGATGATTGTCCTATGATGTTGTTCTCTTGTGATTCATAAAAGAAAACAATATGGCTATTGGTCAATCCTTTGCCTGCAATCAGCAAGTGTTTAGTGTCGGCAAAGTCGTATAAATATTGAAACCAAGTTTGTTTTGCCTAAAAAGTGTAAACTATGTGCGGTAGCATTCCAAATGTGAAGAGACAATCTAAACTCCAGTTACGGCTCCGCCCCAGGCTGTCCCAGATGGGAGGCCAGAAGACTGGTTAAGGACAAAGGGACAAAGTACAAAGGACAAGGGGACAAAGTACAAGGGGACAAAGTACAAGGGGACAAAGTATAAAGTACAAAGGTGCACTACATACTATTGGGAAATAAACATGACGGAAGGGTAGTGCAAAGTGCACTACTTATGCTGGAAGTGTGAAATAATATACCCATTTGTATTATAAGTTAAGTGTTAATTGGTATGGGAGAGGTGTTCTTTTTAGAGATCTTGCGATTGAGGATCTCTATAGTCAGCTGTAAATGCAGGATTATTGGGTGCCGCGATGTTTGTCAGTCTGTATTGTTGTCTCTTACTTTCTTCTGATATGGTCACTCGATTTTCTTCATGTTTATTTTGTCCAGAATCCTGCGGTTTGTGTATGCCAATTTACAGATGAAATAATGTGCATTATATCGTATCTTGTAATGCTGTTGCAAATATATTAATATTTTGGATAAAAGTTTGTTTTATCGCACGAAAATAAGCATTTGGTGTGAAAATGATGATTTTTTGTTTACTTTTAGCAACTAAACTGGACATTATTTTAAATATTTAAGGGAAAGCGAAAAACACGAAAGAAACGGATGTTCCCATTGAGGATTGATGTCACAACTGATTGAATTTGTCCTAAATGCGGTATATTTGCGGGAGCAAATATACCTTCTGTCGCACCTTCGGCGCTCGATACAATCGACGGCGTGCTGCCTAACTGGATACGGTGGAGAGAATAAGGGTTGAAGGTTAAAAACTGCATACGATAACTAAAACAGCAGATGCTGTATGCATACGATAACTAAAACAAAAAAGCATTCCTGTGGAAGCATCACAGAGGACAAGCATTAAATGGAGTGTCGCGAAGCCTCATAAAAATGGCGGTGTTATTAATGATAATTAATGTATAAGATTAATGTGTGTTCTTTGAAATTTCACGTCTCAACTGACTGAATTAATGTTTATTAATGACAATTAATGGAGAAAGAACTTCGTATGAAAACGAAATAAACTGTTTGATCAGTTCAATCTGCGTCCCATTTAAGAAGGACAAAAAAAATCCCGCAGACATAGGGTCCGCGGGATGAAGTCGATGTGTCGATGAGATTAGCAAGGACGCTTCTTGGGGAGGTTGAATACATCCTGAACCTCCTTCATGGCGGCGTCGGTCATGCCGTCAGGTTCGCTGCCCATATTGCGAGCGCACATATAGATGTTGGCAGCCTTGCAGAGGACGTCAGTCTGGTCGAAGGCATCCATGATGTCCTGACCAACGGCAACAGTGCCGTGCTTCTCCCAGAGAACGACGTCGTGAGTCTTGATCTGCTCGAGGGTAGATTCGGCCAGCTCGATTCCCGAAGGCAGAGCGTAAGGTACAATGCCGATGCCCAGAGGAGCAAATGCCAGAGTCTCAGGAATCATGCTCCACAGGACACGAGTCATCTCGTCACCCTTGAGGAAGCGCTGGATGTGGCTCATGGCAACCAACTCAATAGGATGAGTGTGGAGAGTAGCCTTGTAGCAAGAGCCTGTCTCGAGTAGGTAGTTCTGCAGTGCGAGGTGAGTAGGCAGCTCCGATGTAGGGGCAACAGGACAGTCGGCGATGATCTCGTAGCTGGCGCAGTCGTCGCAGATGCGGATGACCGAACCATTGGCCATTGGGTCGCGAGCCAAGTCACGCATACGCTTGCCAGTGCCCTTGCAGTAGAAATACTTGCCCTTGAGCTGTGGCAGAGTCATGCCAATCTGCTTGACCGGTGCAATAGCCTTGAGAGCCTTGCACTCGTCGTCCATATATTCAGTAACATTGACAGTGATGTTGCCGCCATTACGCTCGGCCCAACCTTTCTGCCACAGGTAGCCTGCTACCTCTGCAACCTGGTCAATCGTAGCCTTGAGGCCCGGACGACCTTCTAATATACTTTTCATTGTATGAGTTATTTAAATTTGTGGGAGGAACAAATGTCCGCCCGGATGAGTGAATAGTCGATAGTAGATGGTGCCCAATGGCCACATGGGACCAACGGGCACCATATATAATATGATAGTTTTTAGAAGTCCTCGCCGTAGCGTGCGCGGGTAATGGCATCCAGAGCCTTGCCGCGTGTGTTGGGACAGCCGATGATACCTACGATGAGGGAGATGAGCAACAGACCGATCATGCAGTATGCTGCGACGGTGAAGCCCTCGCCATTCTCACCATAGATATAGGTGAAGAGCAGACCCCATATGGCCGACAGACCACGGACGATGAAGAACATCAGTCCCTGAGCACCGGCACGGAACTTGGCAGGGAAGAGCTCCGAGCCCCACAGAGCATAGAAGATCTGAGGAGAGGCACCGCCCTGTACACCCCACAGGATAGCGAAAGCCCAAAGACCGGCAGTACCATTGACGCCAATCCACACGATGACCAACCATGCTGCAAGTGCTGCAAGCAGGCCGAAGACGTAGATGCCCTTGTGGCTGGTGCGGTCGATGACCTTGGAGACAATGAAAGTAACGCCCACGATGATGGCCCACTGTATGCAGTTCATCCAGTTGGCCTGCTCGTTGGACACGCCACCGGCAGTCTCATAGATGTGTGGCTGGAAGAAGCCCATGACCGATGCAACCAGGTTCCAGGTCAGATAGATGGTGGCCAGGAAGGCAACCGTCTTGATGGCGATATTGTTCTGGAAGAGCACCTTGATGTTCTCTGCCAGGCTCGACTGCTGGCCTGCAGCCTTGGATGCCTCGAACTCGGCACTCTCCTGAAGCTTGCGCTGGAGGTTCCAGGCGACGAAGGCTACGATGAACAGCGAGAAGAAGACAATGCGTGAACTGAATATATTGACACTGGCAACAGAATCAGCAGAGGTAAACAAAGCGGCAACAGACTCTACGAAACCGAACAGGTATCCACCAGGGGCAAAAAGCATACCCAGCAGGAGGATGATCATAGGACCGATGCCCCACGACATCTGCGAGATGCAGATGTTGCGACCACGGTTATTGACCTCCGAACTCTCGGAGATATAGGTCCACGAAGCTGGTACGCCGACACCTACCGAGATACCGGTGATGAGGAAACCGCATACGAGCATCGGGAAATTGACGCTGAGCATGATGAGCAATACGCCCAGCATGTATACTAGCATATTGTAGGTGAAGATGAATTTGCGGCCATACTTGTCGGCCAGGAAACCGCCGATAATGGCGCCTACGGCTGCTCCCAGACAGTTGGCACTGATGAAGTTCAGCCAACCCAGGTGAACTTCTTCAAGGCCGAGGTACTCTTTCCACAGTGACAAACCACTGGCGCCAGCTACGATGGCTCCGGCGTCCAGATAGTTGTTTAACGACACGGCTAAGGTGCTCGTTAATTCGCTCTTTTTAGACATATAAGAATAATGAGGAGGTTTTTTTATGTTCGCAATCTATAAAATCCCCGCAGGCTCGGTGTGAAGCGCGCAGCCTGCAGGGAATGATATGGGATTATCGCTTGCTGGTTACGTCAGCAACGTACTTGTCGATGTCGGCGATGAACTCCTGTCCGACAGGAACGTCGTTGCGCAGACAGAACTCGTCGTAAACAGCCTGCCAAGGCAGAGCCTTCTCCTCCTCAATGAGGGCGAGTACCTTGTAGCCTTCGCCAGCGAGTTCGTACTTGCAGATGGTCTCCTTAGGCTCGAGCAGAGCGCGGAGCATGCACTTCTGGGCAGCACGTGAACCGATGACGTATGCGCCGAGACGGTTGATAGAACCATCGAAGAAGTCCAGACCGTAGTGTACACGATCCAGGGCGCCTGCACGTACGATCTCGAAGAAGAGCTCGGTGGTAGGATCGTCCATGATGGTAACGTGGTCTGAGTCCCAACGTACTGGACGGCTGACGTGAAGCATCAACTCAGGGATGAAGTCCAGGAGGGCGCTGACCTTGTCGGCAGGACTCTCGGTTGGGTGATAGTGACCAGTATCGATGGTCTGGATCACGTTGTGCTTAGAGCAATAAGCGGTGTAGAAGTCGTGGCTACCTACGGTGAAGCTCTCCAGGCCGATGCCGAAGACCTTGCCCTCAAGACAGTCGCGCATCATAGGCTCCTTCTTGGCGAAGATCTCGTCGAGAGACTCCTTGAGCAAGTGACGGTACATGTAGTGGTTGACACTCTGATCCTTGCAACCATCGTGTACCCAGAGGTTCATGATACAAGGGTCGTTCTGAGCCTCGCCCATAGCATTGGCGATGTCACGGCAACGCTTGGTATGCTCGATCCAGAAGTCACGGATGCCCTTGTCTGGGTTGGCCAGTGTGAGGGAACCACTCTTAGGATGAGAGAAGCTTGATGAGTTGAAGTCGAGCTTGGTGTTGTTCTCCTTGCCCCACTCAATCCATGACTGGAAGTGCTCAACGGTAACCTCGTCGCGATCTACGACCTTGCCCTTGAAGTCGCCATAGATCTCGTGGAGGTTCAGGCGATGGTTGCCAGGGATGAGGCTCTTGGCCTTGAGTACGTCAGCGCGTACCTCGTCGATATTGCGTGCAGCACCTGGGAAGTTGCCAGTTGACTGGATGCCACCTGACATTGAGCCAGCCTGTACCTCGAAGCCCTTGACGTCATCTGCTTGCCAGCAGTGAAGGCTGAGGTGGAAGTCCTGCAGCTGTTTGAGTACTTTTTCTGTGTCAATACCCAGCTCTGCGTAGCGGGCCTTGGCCAATTGGTAGGCCTGTTCGATCATTTCTGATTTCATGTTGTTGAATTTAAAATGGGTTAGTTATAGTTTCTAAATTGTCAATGGGGGAGAATAATGGGGAGAATGGGTTGGATGGGGAGAATGGGGGTATCAATGGGGTTAATGGGTTGAATGGGGTTAATGGGGAGAATGGGGTTAATGGGGGAACCCTCCAGACGACCGCCTAAACTAGGAGATGGTAACTACACTACTCATTACTCATTACCCTCTACTCTCTATTCGTTACCCTTTACTCTCTCTCGCATCGCTCTGCGTAGCGGGCATAGGCTGCATCCCAAGCGGCAGTGTCCTGTGGGTCGTAGCGATCCAGAGGAGTGGCGCGGGCGATGAGAGCGCGCATGTCCGTGATGTCCTTGACCTTGCCGAGCGCCTTGAACTGCATCATGATGTTGCCGATGGCAGTTGCCTCGGTCGGGCCAGTCAGGACGGGAACGCCCAGAGAGTTGGATGTCCATTGAGCCAACAAGGCATTCTTGGCACCACCGCCGATGATGTGCAGCACATTGAGCGGGAAGTCGGCCAGTTCCTTGAGCCAGCCGAAGACAGTGCGGTAACGCAGGGCGAGGCTCTCCATGATGAGGCGAGCCACCTGGCTGTCATCCTCCGGTACGGGCTGGCCGGTCTTGGTGCAGTAGTCGTTGATGGCCTGCAGCATTGAGGCTGGGTTGGCAAACGAGGCATCGTCGGGATTGATGAAACTGCGGAAGGCAGGAGCCTCCTGTTCCATACGGGCCAATTGAACGAAGTCGTAGTCCTTGCCCTGAGCCTTCCACTCCTTGCGGCACTGCTCCAGGATCCACATGCCGGTGATGTTCTTCAGGAAACGGGTCGTGCCCTCTACGCCACCTTCGTTGGTGAAGTTGAGCTGATAGCTGCGGTCGTTGATGATAGCCTCACGCGACTCGATGCCCATCAGGCTCCAAGTGCCGCTGGACAGGTAGGCAAACTTCTCGTCAGCTGCTGGAACGGCAGCAACGGCCGAACCGGTGTCGTGACCAGCTATGGCGATGACAGGAACGTCGTAGCCGAAATCGACCACATCCTTCTTGAGGTGTCCGATGACCTGGCCAGGCATCGTGATGGGAGGGAACTTCTCCATCTTGGCGCCGGCAGCCTCGATCAGTTCGGCATCGATCTGCTTGGTCTGTGGATTGAGGAACTCGGACGTCGAGCAAATGGTATATTCGCATACAGCCTCGCCGCTCAGGTAGTAGCTCACATAGTCTGGTATGAAGAGGTACTTGTCGGCCTGCTCGAATGGCTGGAAGTTCTCCTTGTGGCAGGCGTAGAGCTGGAAGAGGGTGTTGAAGTTCATGAACTGAATACCGGTCTTGCGGTAGATCTTCTCACGGCCCACCTTCTGGATATATTCATCCATGGCGGCAACTGAGTATGGGTCGCGATAGGCACGAGGCTGCTCAATCATCTGACCCTGCTTATCGACGAAGACCATATCTACGCCCCAGGTATCTACACCGATGCCCTCGATGCGTATGTCCCGGCGGGCAGCCAGGTCCTTCAGTCCGGCTACTACTTCGCCGATCAGGGCGGTCATGTTCCAGTAGAATTTGCCATCATGGTCTTTCTCCTGTATGGCGTTGGGGAAACGGCGGACCTCTTCGGTCTCTAAAACTCCATTCTCATTGATGCGGCTGATGATCATGCGGCCGCTTGTGGCGCCGAAGTCTATGGCGCATACGTAATTCTTCATTCGTATAAATTAATGTTAGATCCTATTGACATCCTTCAGTCGTTTGCTCAATGGTGAGTTGTCCGCACTGGGCAAAGGGGTAGCGATGTCTGCGCTCATTTGGGTATAAGGCAAAGTTGCGCTGTGGGGGTATATTTGCGTGCGAAGATAAGAAGAATATTTTATTTTACCTAATTTTTATCTTTAAAACGTATGGAAAATCAAACTTTTAATCTTTTTTTACCAAAAAATAGAGTAAATCGTTATCGTTTTTCGTTCGAAGTGTAATCTCTCGCAGAGCAAACAGAGTGGAAAGGAGTTTTTCTATATGTCCTATCTCTTTTATCTCCATTTCTCTGTGAGAGTTTATAAGAGTAAGTATGGAACTTCCAATGGATGATTCTTTCGTTTCTTTCGTCAATTTCGTGTTCTCTAAAAAAACAATTAAAAACGTTTTTTGTTTTCGTTTTCGTCTTCGTACGAAGTGTTATCGTCCGAAGTTCTTTCGTACTGTCCGGTTGAAATTACAACTTAAGCAGCCATCCTGAAAGGAATGTCTCTCTTGTATATCCAATTGGACAATTCGCCATTGATGCTGACCGCGGAAATTACGGCCAAAGCATTGCTTCCGAGGTTCGACCAGG
>JAILKE010000028.1 GCA_024694125.1 Bacteroidales bacterium | reverse complement strand
ACTAGTACGAGAGGACCGTGTCGGACTGACCGCTGGCGTACCGGCTGTTCCGCCAGGAGCATCGCCGGGTATCCAAGTCGGGAACAGATAAGCGCTGAAAGCATCTAAGTGCGAAGCTGGCCACAAGATAAGAATTCCATATAGGGTAGTTCGAGACTAGGACATTGATAGGCTGCAGGTGTACGTGGGGCGATCCATTTAGCCGAGCAGTACTAATCACCCGAACACTTCTTTACAAAGACTTTCTATTTTACTTTCTTCAATATGTCTATTTTGCTGTATGGTGTAAAGGTAGCACGCGAGATTCTGGTTCTCTCAGTCTGGGTTCGAATCCTGGTACAGCAACATAGTGGTGATAATTTGAACAGTGGTTCTTTATCATTAACGACATTAAGGCCGTTATAGCGCAAGGGCTCCACCTCTTACCATTCCGAACAGAGAAGTTAAACCTTGCAACGCCGATGGTACTGCCAACGCGGGAGAGTAGGAAGCGGCCACCTTACAAGAGAGGATTTCGAGCAATCAAAATCCTCTCTTTTTTTAAGAGGCTTCCAACGTCGCTCAGACGTTGGGCGGCTACCTTACAAGAGAGTTGAATCTTCGGACTCGACTCTCTTTTTTTATGACTCATCCAATAATTCTTTTTATTATATTGTCTGTATTGAACTAACATACACATTTAAATTAACTATCATTTTTTTCATTTATGAAAACATCCAAATCTTTGAAGAGCCTTTTCCTGGGCTTTGTTTTTTCTTTTGCAGTGTTGCCAACAGTTTTTTTGTCTTCTTGTTCAGATGATGACAAGGAAGATAATCCAGTAGCTGAAGAGTCTGTCGTTGGTCTTTGGAAATCTCAATATGAAGGTGATGCAGGCAAAGAAGGAGGTCTTTACACTGTATCGGAATATTTGCTCCTCTATGAAAATAAATCAGGCGTTTATGCAACTGTCAGTAAATACGATACTGTCGTTGATTGGTTGTTTTGGCAGCAAAAGGATTCTTTGATTTCCGTTTCTCCTGTAGTAGAAGATGAGGATTTCATCTGTGAAAATCCTTTTGTTTTTAATAATGGCAAGTTGTACCTTTCATGGAAGGAAGAAGACGATACTATTACTGAGGTTTATGAACGTTCAGAAGACGATATTCAAGAGCTTATTGAGTCTGCAACTGCAAAGTAATCTATACTTTTAATAAATTTCTATTTGTTTATTGTGATATCTATTAAACCAAGATATCATTATTATATAGTCCGCAGTACCTTGATTGAGGTGCTGCGGATATTTTTTCTTAGTTTTAAGCTTTTATGTCCATGATTCCTTTATTGGTTTCGGTTGATGACGTTGTTTGGTGGTTTGTTTATATTGTTATGTGGGTTTGGTTTGTTAGTAATGTTAATTTTTTTAACTCTAAATTACATTTTGCTTATTTCTGCATAAATCTATTATTTTTTTGCTTTATTTTTATATTATAATTTTGCATATTTTTTTCTTTTCTTCTATCTTTGCGGCGTTTTTAATGATTTAGGGATTATCTATGTTCATTTACACATTAGGCCAGTAATAAGTTTGGTTATTTGTGGGTTTGAAGATATTTTGTGAAGTTTTAGTTACGGGAACTTCTCTTTACGTTAAATTGTTTTTAGGGTAGCTGTCATTTAATTTTTCTTGTTTGTTCTTTGTATGGTTGCCCAGAATGTTTAAGGTATGCCCAAAATTATTTTAATTACACCCAAAGTTTTAATGTCTTTTTATATTACTAATTAAATGAAACAGCTGTTATCTTGTGTGGTTATGCTTGTATTGAGCATAGTCAATGTGTGTGCGCAGAGTAGGACGGTCGTTGGTCAAGTCTTTTCGAACGAGGACAATGAACCGGTCATAGGCGCATCGGTTATGATACCCGGTACGGATGTGGGTACAATCACGGACATCGACGGAAATTTCTCTCTCAATGTGGCAGAAGATGCCAAGACTCTCACTTTTTCTTATGTAGGTATGACTACCGTAACTCTTCCCATCAAGAACAATATGCACGTTGTCCTTGAGGTGAACAATATGGTACTGGAGGATGTCGTCGTGACTGCTCAAGGTCTGACCCGCAAGGAAAAGTCCATCGGTTATGCAGCACAGAAGTTGTCCGCCAAGGACCTGACGGCTACACGTCAGGTGGATTTGGCCAACTCCATGGCAGGTAAGGTGCCGGGTGCCCGTTTCCTGGGTGGTTCGGGTGCAACGTTCGACGTAGGTACGGTCGTATTGCGCGGTACCAATGACTTCAACAACCCAGTCGGTTCGGAGCCAATCTACGTAGTGGATGGTGTAGTGACCAACAAGAATGCGGTCAATATGGACGATGTGGAGACACTGACAGTGCTCAAGGGTTCGGCTGCCACGGCGCTGTATGGTTCGCAGGGAGGCAATGGTGCCATCATCATCACGACCAAGCGAGCAGAGAAGGGCCGTGGCCGTATAGAACTGAGCCACACCGTGAAGTGGGAGACATTCTACGACCACCTGTCTATCCAGCATAAGTATGGCGGCGGTTCGTATGGACTGTACGGCGAGCGTTTTGCAGTAGAGGGCAAAGACAATATGAGCTGGCAGGGATTGGAGTACATCAATGACAATGTCGTAGCCTTCGGTCTGGAGAAGAATGCCGATGGTTCGTACATCTATGATATGTCGTCCGATGAATCGTGGGGTGCACGTTTCGACAAGAATGTCAAGGTAGCCAATGCCTGGTACTACGATGCGACGAGCAGCAAGTACGGCAAGGCTGACCCCTGGACCGGCAATATGGACCTGTCGGACCTGTTCCGCACGGGATTGTCGAACATCTCCAATATTGCAGTATCCAAGTCGGGTGAGGACTACAATGCCCGTATCTCGTTCACCAATCAGCAGCGCGAGGGTATCCTGTACAACTCCGATGCCGTGCGCCGTTACTTCTCAGTCCGTACCCAGTACGATGTCACTTCGTGGCTCACTGTTAGTGCCGACTACAAGTTCACATATCACAAGAATCACAATGCAGCAGGCGAGGGTTACAGTAAGGCGGACAACATCTTCTGTGACTTCGTTCAGTGGGGTCAGACCAACATCAACATCGCAGACCTGAAGGACTACAAGCGTGCCGACGGCACTTGGCGCACCTGGAACCCAGTGAGCACGACCGACCTGCGTGCCAATTTCCACGACAATCCATTCGGTATCATGTACGAGATGAACCGCTATCACAACTCGTGGGGTAACATTTTCAGCGGCGATGCCGAGTTGAAGCTGCCCTACAAGTTCAAGGCAGGATTCAAGTTGATGGCCGATACGCGCAACAACGAACGAGAGAACAAGTATGCCGAGGGTGCCAAGAATGTGTCTCCGTCCAACTATGACCTGGCCAAGTATCATGTGACCGACATCACGGCACAGGGCCGTCTGACTTGGGGTGACCGTTTCATGGACAATCGTCTGAGTGTCGATGCCGCAGCCTTTGTCGAGGAGCGCACCTATCATTACAGCTATATCTACAGTTCGACCTCCAAGGGTCTGGTCAACGGTACCGGCTGGTGGAACATCCGCAACTCGTCGGACTACGTATCATCGACCAATACCCGTCGCAATTTCCAGACCCAGTCAGCCTATGCTACTGCAACATTGGGCCTGGACGATACCTACTTCCTGGATGGTTCAGTGCGCAATGACTGGGACTCACGTCTGGGCGATGACAACAGCTACATCTACGGCGGCGTGTCGGCCAGTGTGATGCTCGACAAGTTCGTACATCCCGAGTGGCTCAACTACTGGAAGGTGCGTGCATCCATGGCGCAGGTAGGTTCGACCCTCAGTCCGTATGAGCTCGACGACCCATACTATTCGACCAAGTATGGAGAGAAGACCGCCTTCTACCATTCGTCCGTCCAGGTCAACAAGGACATCGAACCAACGCTGACCACTTCGTTCGAGGCTGGAACCGCGTTCCGTCTGTTCGAGGACAAGTTGTGGGGCGACATCAACTGGTACATCAAGGATACCAAGAACCAGATCTTCGAGCTCGATGTACCGGGTGCATCGGGCTACTCGTCACGCCGCATCAACTGTGGTCTGATCCGCAATCAGGGCATAGAGATCAGCCTGGGCACCAACCTGTTCCGTAACCGCGACTGGAAGTGGGACTTCGACTTCAACATCGCCCGCAACAATAACGAGTTGGTCGAACTGTGCGACTATATGCACGAGACAACCTTGACCTACAACCGTTTCTACTACAACTGGAACTTTAAGGCCATCGAGGGCAAGCCAGTAGGCGTCATCACCACCTCGAACCGTTGGGCAAGAAACGACGAGGGCGAACTGCTCCTGCAGCCTACCACCAGCAATATGTGGGGCGACGGCTATATGCCGGTCTATAAGGACAATGCAGAGAAGGAGGTAGGCAACTTCCAGCCCGACTGGGCAGGCGGTTTCTCGACCTCGCTCCAGTGGAAACAGCTCACGCTCAATGTCAATTTCGACTATATGATAGGCGGTCAGATGGTATCTTGGACCAATATGTGGGGCTCGGGCTCCGGTCTGCTGAGCCGTACTGCCGGCAACAACAGCAATGGCGTGAACGTCCGTGAGGCTATCTGCAACGGCGGTGGCGTCGATGTACACGGAGTGGATGCCACTACCGGTGCGCCCGTGGACTGCAAGATGAATGCCTACTACTACTATCACTACCAGGCCAATTACGACAATGACCAGTGGGTATATGACCGCACTTACCTGAAGTTGCGCGATGTATCGCTCAACTATTCCTTCGACCGCAAGCAGTTGGAGCGCCTCAACATCGGCCTGAGTGATGCAAGCGTATCGTTCGTGGCCAGCAACCTGTGGCTCATCTATTCAGCCTGTCCGAACATCGATCCATCGGAGATGAACGTCAGTTCGAGTGACCGACTGACCACTGCCTTCATCGAGGGCGGTCAGGCACCATCTACCCGTTCGTTCGGTCTGACCGTGAAGCTCGGTTTCTAATTGAGAGGCTTACATCTTTTCTTTCAACAATCAGAATATTTGAATATGAAATATATCAATCAAACAGTACTCGCCATGGCAGTCTCGGCAATGGGGCTGACCGCGTGCGGCGACTTTGGCGACATGAATGTCAATCCCAACTATCCGTCGGAGAGTACCACCTACGCCCAGTTCCTGTTCAGTTCGCGCTATGTGAAGTATTTCGTCTGCAATTCCTATTATTACGATATCTGGTCACAGCAGTATCCGGGCTATCTATCGGAGTCCAAGAACAATCAGTATGGCCCACTCGACTGCACCACGCAGTTCCAGTCCGACCATTTCTATTACTATGCCATCCGTACGCTCAACGAGATCATCGAGCAGAATGAGGATGAATCGAAGTCCTCGGCCTACGTGCTGGCGTGGGGTCCCAAGGAGAACCAGATAGCCATAGCCCGTACGTTGCGTGCCTTCTTCTACATGAGTATCACGGACATCATCGGCCCAACTCCTTACCTGGAGGCTCTGCAAGGCAGCAAGGGTAACTGGACACCGGCGTACGACAATACGGATGTTATATACAGTGGGCTGGACGCCGACCTGTGCGAGGCTTATGATATGTTCGATGAGTCGGTCAATATGGCTGCTGCCGAATATGATATCTTCTATGGCGGCAATATCAAGCGCTGGAAACGGTTCAATGCAACATTGCGTATGATGATGGCCATCAAGATGAAGGACGTCGATCCCGTACAGGGCAAGGCTCGCTTCGCAGCAGCCTATGCCGATGGCGGTATGGTGGACTATCAGGATTCATTCACCTATACATACGACAACAACAATTCATCGACGATGAACTTCGCCCCGATGTACAGCACAGCCTACAACATCGACAATGGTAACCAGAACCACGTGCCGAACAAGGTCATCGTCGATAGTTTGAAGCACTACCAGGACCCACGTCTGTTCACCTACTGCAATGTCACCGCCAGCGCATACAAGGGCAAGGCCGGAGCCTATGGCCCCAACGACTTCCGCAGCTATCGCGGCGTACCGTTCGGACTGTCCAGCAATGCCGAGGTGGCAGCCCAGTCAAAGTACTGCTGCTCGGTCGGCGACAAGTATTGCGCACAGACCGCTACCTACGGTGTCATCACGGCTGCACGCGCCCTGCTCGTCATGGCGGAGGCTGCTCAGTTAGGTTGGATTTCGGCCGATGTGGAGACTCTCTACAACGACGGAATCCGTGCCTCGTTCGAATTTGAGGCTGAACTGGAGAAGGTCAATGTGGGTGGTTCCTTCGAGTATGACCTGGCTGCCTATATGGCTCAGGACAAAGTCAAGCTCTCGGCCAATCCCGAGCAGCGCCTGCGCCAGATATGGTTGCAGCGTTGGTTGGCAGGTTACCTGACTGACGGAGTTGAGGCATGGGCCGATTGGCGCATCAACAACTATCCCGAACTGCCTGTATATCAAGGCCAGTTGGACAACAACCACGCCACGTTCCCCTACCGTCTCTGTTATACGGACAATGATTGCAGTCTCAATCCCGAGTGCAGCGCTGCCGCTATCACGGACTACCTGCAGGGCAAGGATGACCGCTACGTCCGCATCTGGTGGGATGTGAAGGACAATACCTCGCCTGTCGGAGTGCTCGAAACAAGTGAGGAGATTGAGGCCTACAAGCCTGAATAAATAAAAACAACGCCCTCTGTAGTCCGACTACAGGGGGCGATATTTTTTAAAAGGAATTGACAGGGAATTGACAAGGAATTGACAAGGTAGTGACAGGGAAGCGGGGAAGAAATTAAAAATTAAAAGTTAAAAATTAAAAATTTCCCTTTTAGAGTTCAAACAGTTGGATGATCAATGGCATGACGGTAGATTTGACAATCTTGTCGTTGAGGCGATGCTCACCGTCGAAGATGGTGAAGTGATCCTTGCCGTAATGCTTGGTGAAGTCACCCTGAGTATTGACAGTCTTGTCATTCTTGCCGAAGAGTCCATAGACCAGAGCCTTGTCCTCGGGGGTGATGTCCTGGAAGGATAGTTTCTCGGCAGCCTTGAACTCCTCAATCATCTGCTTATCGACCTTGAAGTGCGTGGCACCGTCCTCGCGCTTGTTTTGGAACTCGACGTTGCCCAATCCTCTGAACGTGAGCAGTTTTGCCATGTGGAAGGATGGATTGACCAATATGCGTTTGTAGCCATGCTGCAGTTCGGCATAGAAGCCGCCCATGCTGGTGCCGATGATCAGGTCCGGCTGTTCCGCTTCGACATAGTCGTGCAGGAAACGTACAGCCTCGGCTGGACTGGTCGGGATGTCGGGGCTGAGGACACGGACATCCTTGTCATACAGGTAGTTTCGTAGATTGGTGGCCGTACCGGTTGATCCGGCCGAAGAAAAGCCGTGGAAGTAAATTATCTTTTTTGACATAATGAAAAATACATTTTTTATGAGGCAAATTTACAAAATGTGTGTTGCACTCAGTGCAAAGTTGGTCATTTATTGCGACTTTTGCAAGAAATTTTGAATTATTAGTTTGCAAAGTGTGAATTTTTATCTATTTTTGCACTCAAAATCACCTAAGATAACTTGATAGATTATGAAAATTGTCGATTTTTCGAAGACTAACTCTGTCGTAAACAAGTATGTGGCGGAGATGCGTGACGTGAATATACAGAAAGACCGTATGCGTTTCCGCAAGAACATAGAACGTATAGGACAGGTGATGGCTTATGAGGTGAGCAAGCAGCTGCACTACCAATCGACCGACGTGACCACTCCACTGGGAGTAGCAGACTGTATGTTGTCCGATGACCAACTCGTGGTAGGCGCCATACTGCGTGCAGCACTGCCGTTGCATCAGGGTGTGCTCGATGTCTTTGACGATGCCGAGAATGCCTTCGTTTCGGCCTATCGCAAGTACGACGAGGACTTCAATTTCGACATTCATATCGAGTATATCGCATCGCCTACACTGGACGGCAAGACGCTGTTGCTGTGTGACCCGATGCTGGCTACCGGCGGTTCGATGCAACTGGCCTACGAGGCACTGCTGACCAAGGGTACACCTGCCCATCTGCACATACTCTCGGTGATAGCATCGCAGGAGGCGCTCGATTATCTGCAGGACAAGTTGCCCGAGGATGCAACCCTGTGGGTAGGTGCAGTGGACAGTTATCTGAACCAGCATAAGTACATTGTGCCTGGACTGGGTGATGCCGGCGACCTGGCTTTCGGTGAGAAGGAATAATCCGCCGTCGGGCTGATAGCCCAAGATAAAAAAGTGCATATACGACAATCAATGATTCTGTGAGGGTGTCCTGATACCGCTGGGACTGCCTGTTCACACTATTCGTTTCCCCATTGAATTTATTGAGGCATATAATTATTTAAGGTATTTAGTATGAAAGTATTGGATTTTAAGCCAAAATTGTTTTCTTGTCTGAAGGACTACAATTCCCAGAAGTTCGCCCAGGACGCTATGGCTGGACTCATCACGGGTATCGTAGCTCTGCCGTTGGCTATCGCCTTTGGTATAGCCAGTGGTGTATCGCCCGAGAAGGGTATCATCACCGCTATTGTGGCTGGTTTCATCATCTCGCTCCTGGGTGGCTCCAAGGTGCAGATAGGTGGTCCGACCGGCGCCTTCATCGTCATCATCTATGGCATCGTCACCGATCCTGCCTATGGCCTGCAGGGCCTGCTCATCGCAACGCTGATGGCCGGTGTGCTGCTCATCCTGATGGGTGTGTTCAAGTTGGGCAATGTGATCAAGTTCATTCCCTATCCCATCATCATCGGTTTCACGGCGGGTATAGCCGTCACCATCTTCACCACGCAGATGGGTGATGTGTTCGGACTGAAGCAGCAGGTCATCGATCCTGCCACGGGTCAGGTGGTCATTGACACCGCTACGGGACAGCCGTTGCTGGCGCCGCTCAAGACTCCTGGCGACTTCCTCGGCAAGTGGGCATGCTACTATAATCACTTCCAGTACTTCAACATGTGGAACTTTGTGATGGCTCTGCTCAGCATCCTGATCATCATATTCTCACCCAAGTGGGTGCGTCGCGTACCGGGATTGAACAAGATTCCAGGTTCGCTCTACGCCATCATCATCATCACCGTGCTGGTCATCTGCCTCAAGGAGTGGGCCGGCGTGACCGGTATCGACACCATCGGAGACCGCTTCACCATCCAGGGCAAGCTCCCTGCGCCGGTAGTGCCCGAGATTACGTTCGACATGATCCGTCAGTTGATGCCTATCGCCTTCACCATCGCCATGCTGGGTGCCATCGAGTCGCTGCTCAGTGCTGCTGTGGCTGACGGTGTGATAGGCGATCAGCACAATTCGAACACCGAGCTCATTGCTCAGGGTGTGGCCAATATCGCATCACCTATCTTCGGCGGTATCCCTGCCACGGGCGCCATCGCGCGTACCATGACCAATATCAACAATGGCGGTCGCACCCCTGTAGCCGGCATCATCCATGCCGTGGTACTGTTGCTCATCCTGCTCATCCTGATGCCGTTGGCCAATTACATCCCTATGGCATGTCTGGCAGGCGTATTGGTCATCGTGTCGTACAACATGTCAGGCTGGCGCACCTTCCGTGCCATGCTGCACAATCCGAAGAGCGACGTGAGCGTACTGCTCGTCACGTTCCTGCTCACCATCATCTTCGACCTCACCATTGCCATCGAGTTCGGTCTGGTGCTGGCCTGCGTGCTGCTCTTCCGCCGTGTGGCCAGTGTGGGTCACATCTCCCTGCAGGAGGGCGAGATTGATGTCAATAACGACAGCGACGTGAACGTCACTCACGAGGAGGCGCTGCAGATACCCGAGGGTGTACAGGTCTATGAGATAGATGGTCCATTCTTCTTCGGCATCGCCAACAAGTTTGAGGAACTCTCGGCACAGTTCGACGAGGCGCCGCGTGTCCGAATCATCCGTATGCGCAAGGTACCGTTTGTCGATGCGACAGGTCTGCACAATCTGCAGGTATTCATCCACAAGAGCCACGAACAGGGCATCCATGTGGTGCTGAGCGGCGTGCGTCCCGAGGTACTCAAGGTGATACGCAAGTCGAGCCTGTACGGCGAGGTCGGTGAGAAGAATATCTTCGACCACATCAACGGTGCCATGGCCCGTGCGCAGGAGGTAGTGAGCCGTCCCCGCACCGGACATCGTGCACACTAAACCGAATCAATTACTATGATAGAGATACGCAGGATAGAGGGCCGCAAGGCACTCGGGCGGTTTGTCAAGTTTGTCATTGACCTGTATCGGGGTTGTGAGTATTTCGTGCCTCCCATCATCACGATGGAGGTCGATGCCTGCGATCCGGCCAAGAATCCCGTCTATCAGTTCTGCGACTCTGTCTTCTATATGGCCTGGCGCGACGGCAAGCCCGTGGGACGCATCGCTGGTTTCGTCAACCGTCGTTCCAACCAGAAGTACGGCAGCCGTATATGCCGCTTCTGCTGGTCCGACTTCATCGACGACCTGGAGGTGAGCCGTGCGTTGCTCGATGCCGTGCGTGCGTGGGGCAAGGAACGGGGGATGGACAAACTGGTAGGACCATTGGCCCCTACCGACATAGACAATGAGGGTTGCCTGGTGGAGGGGTTTGACCAACTGCCCACCACGGCCAATTACTACAACTATCCCTACTACGAACGGCACTTCGCCGCCTACGGCATGGAACGCGAGGCAACCTGGTTCGAGTTCCGCATCGCGGCTCCACAGAGCGTGCCCGAGAAGCATCAGCGCATCGCCCGCTACATCGGCGAGCGCTATGGGTTGAGGGTCTTCACGGACCTCGACGCCAAGCACTTCGCCCGTGTGTGGGGGCACAAGCTCTTCCGCTTGATGAATGAGTCCTATGCCAAGATATACGGCTTCACGGAACTGACCGAGGAGCAGATCGATTACTACATCGCTCTGTACCTGCCGCAGGTGCCCCTGCAGCTGATACGTCTGGTGACCGATGCCGACGACAACCTGATAGCCTTCGGGCTCTCCATCCCGTCGTTGTCGCGGGCACAGCAGAAGGCGGGCGGCAGTCTGTGGCCCTTCGGGTGGTTCCACCTGCTGCGCGCCATGTACGTGCGCGGCACCACGGATACGGTCGATATGCTGCTGATGGGTGTGCGTCCCGACTACCAGGGCAAGGGTGTCACCTCGCTCATCATCGCGGACCTCATCCCGGAGTACAGGCGCTGGGGATTCAAGTACATCGAGTCCAATGCTGAGCTGGTCACCAACAAGAAGATCCAGAATACCTGGACGGTGTTCAACCCCGTGCATCACAAGACGCGCTGCACGTTCACTTGCCCCATCTGAGGCAGCCGCGCCGTCGGGCACTATATACGACACGATATGAAGCGAGTCGGTCCCATCTTAATGGTGAGACCGACTCGCTTTTTATATTTTGATAATCAAGGTGAAGGCGTTAGTAAATCAAATGACGGTGTTTAAAAATCAATGAACGGCTGTCATCACGACAGTCGTTCACCTACATTACCTTAAATCTAATACCATGAAAAACACATTGCAAAGATAGCGGTTTTGTTCGGTTTATGCAATAGTTTGCGCAGATTTCTTGCATTTATTCTCTGCTTTTATGTGCGAACACGCAGGAGTTGCTATGCGCGTATGGCAAAATGTAGCCATTTTCGGACCGAGCCGGAGAGGGCTGCCCAATCGATAGCGCAGAAAATGGGAAAGTGCGAGGGTAGGGTAGAGTGTGGTCGTTGATGAAAGTTGTTGCCCCTGTGAACCCGATGGCGGAAGGTAATGTGACCGATGCAGAGCGAGGACGACATGGGAGTTATGGCGGTACGATGTAGGTAGTGTCGGGGTTGTAACAGCGGAGTGCGAGGCAAGGCTGAGCAAACGTTCAGCGTAAGACTAGCGTAAGTGAAAACACTTACTCTTCACTTACTCTTCACTTACGCTGAGGGTACTTTCATCATTGGACAATAATACCCTTGTAATACCTATTTAATACTCTTTTACTACCTTTTTACTACCCTTTTATTTACAACCCCATACCACATGAAATCTGCTGCCCATTCTGGGCGAACTCCTCCTGGCTTCGGGGTACCCAGGACGTTGTCCTGGGCTATGATCTATTGCACTTTCAGTGCGACTTCGTGAACGCACGTACTGAAGTGCAAGTCTGCTTCGGTGATATCAATCATTGCACTTTCAGTGCGACCCAGTGCAGACGCTTGTACTAACGTGAAAGTCTGCTTCGGTGATAGCAATCTTCTCTTCCGATAGGTTTTGGCGAGGTGGGGGCGGCCATAGTGGAGTAGCCGGCAGCAAAATCGTGAGAATCGCGAAGAAAGAAAGTTTGTTTGAGGCGCAGCCGAGTTCACTTTCTTTCGAGCGAGGCCACGATTTTGCAGGCTACGAAACGTTTTCGCTAAGCCGAATGTAGAAGAACTTGTTTTATACTGAGGCGAGAAAACGTCTGTTGAAAACGAACGTAAGGCCTTGACCTTTCTTCCCCAGTTCTTTGGGTCAAGCCAAAGAACTGGGTGCCCTCCGCATAGGAGAAAATGGTGCCCTCCGCACAGGAGAAAAAGGTGCTCTCCGCACAGGAGAATTATTTACGATTTTTCAGAATTATGTATTGTTTAAAAATTCAGCCCTGCATCGGTTAGGATGCAGGGCTGTATAGTGAATAAAGTTGTGAAGAAACTTTATTTAGAATTGGCGTAACGAGCGTTGAGCTGGTTGAGGACGTCCATGGTGATGTCGTACTTAGGAGCGTCGATCAGGATGTTGTCGTACATCGTGTTGGTGAAGATCAGCTCGAAGTGCATCTTCTTGTTGTACTCCTTGACGAACGTACGGATGGTGTCCGACAGGCGGGCGTTCATCTGAGCCTGCTGCTGGTTGAGCTCGATGGTGAGCTGCTGGTTGAGCTGGTCGAGTTCGTCCTTCTTCTGCTGGAGGCGCTTAGCCTCAGCCTCGGCACGCTCCTGCGAGAGGAAAGCGTTGGTCTGCAGTTTGTGCTGGAAGGTGCCGACCTCCTTCTCGAGGGCCTGAGCCTTGCCGTTGATGTTGGCGCGGGCATCCTCAGTCTTCTTGATGAGTTCCTCGTTCAGGTCCTTGGCAAAGTCATAGTTTACCAGGAGCGAGTCCACGTTGATGTATGCTACAGGGAGACGCAGCGAGTCGTTGGCCGCAAGGGGAGCGAAAGCGGCACCCTGATTGTTGTTGTTGCAAGAGGTCAGTCCTCCTAACATTGCTCCAGCCAACATGAGAGCCGAAGCGACAGCGTTAATTTTCTTCATTATTATAATATGTAAATAGATTTAATAGGATTGTTTCACGGTTAGGTCAAGGTATGTGGCAAGGTCAGGTCAGTACAGACCCTTGCGGTTGCGTTCCTCCCAGTCCTGAGTTTGCACGCAATGAATGCCTCTGTCGCGCATCGCCTTGTTGCCGCTGACGTGCGTGTTAGGAAACTTTCCATTCTTCTTAATTAGTATTGTAATTGCTAAAAAAACAAAAGAAATCAAAAGTATTCCTAATGAAATGATGAAAGTTTGCCACATTTTTTGTATCTTTGCACCCGTAATAGGTTGCCGACAGCGGCAAGACTACTACAAATTGCGGCGCAAAGATACGACAATTTTCGTTGTTATCCAACTTTCGGACAGCAGTTTTACTAAAAAATATTATTTTTTATTGCATATTTAACCTTTTTTAAAAATTAAACAATCTATGGAAATCAAAAATTTGACTCCTCAAAACGTGTGGAGTATTTTCGATGCCATGACTCAAGTACCTCGTCCATCGAAGAAAGAGGAAAAAATCCGTCAATGGCTTGTCGGTTGGGCCAAAGAGCATAACATTGAGTGTCATTTAGATAGCACTGGCAACGTGCTGATGCGCGTGCCTGCTACTCCAGGATATGAGGATCATCCTACAGTCGTCATGCAGGGCCACATGGACATGGTCTGCGAGAAGAATTCGGATGTGAAACACGATTTCGAGAACGATCCCCTCGATACCTACATCGACGGTGACTGGGTCACAGCACGCGGCACCACACTGGGTGCTGACGACGGCATGGGCGTAGCCCTGGCACTGGGCGTTATGATCGACCCCGAGGCCAAGCACGGTCCACTGGAGGCACTCATCACATACGATGAGGAGACCGGTATGACCGGCGCCAACAACCTGGATGAAGGCTTCATGACAGGCAAGATATTGGTCAATATCGACTCGGAGACCGAAGGTCAGATCTTCATCGGCTGTGCCGGTGGCAAGGATACCTGCGCCATCTTCCGTTACGCTCCCGTACCTGCACCGGACCGTTGCTACCTCAAGGTCAAGGTGTCCGGCCTGATGGGCGGTCACTCCGGTGGTGACATCCACCTGGGTCACGCCAATGCCAACAAGGTGCTGGTCCGTTTCCTGCGCAGCCAGCCAGACCTGGTATTGGCCAGCATCACAGGCGGTAACCTGCGCAATGCCATCGCCCGCGAGGCTGAGGCTGTGGTAGGTCTGCCCGAGGCCCGCAAGCACCAGTTCCTGGCCGACCTCAACCAGTACGTAGCTGTGATAGAGGGCGAGGTAGGGGACATCGAGAAGGGCTTCAAGATGACCACCGAGAGCGTCGATAAGCCAGCCCACATCATCGAGCCAGGCGTATCGGACAAGTTGCTCGCAGCCCTGCAGGCTTGCCCTCACGGCGTTCAGGGTATGAGCCGTGCCATGGCTGACTTGGTCGAGACATCGACCAACCTCGCATCGGTCAAGATGCCCGAACCAGGCATCATCCGCATCGAGACCAGCCAGCGCAGCAGCGTGGAGAGCGAGAAGGAGGACATCGCCAATACCGTTCGCACCGTGTTCGAGATGGCAGGTGCCGAGGTCACTCAGGGCCACGGCTATCCAGGCTGGAAGCCAAACGTAGAGTCTCCAGTGCTCAAGGTATTCGCTCAGACATACCGCGAGATGTACAACAAGGAGCCAGAGGTGCTCGCCATCCACGCCGGACTGGAGACAGGCCTCTTCCTGACCAAGTATCCAGACATGGATATGATCTCGGTCGGTCCTACCATGGTAGGCATCCACTCGCCCGAGGAGAAGGTCTCTATCTCGTCAGTAGAGAGTTTCTACAAGTACCTGCGCGAGGCATTGAGCCGCATCTGATGAAGCCGCCGCGCCGGTAACAGGCTGGAAAGTGGCCTGTGCATTGACAAAAGCTGCATTTTTGCAGTCAAAACATGATATTTTGGGACAAATATTTGCAAGAATCGAAAAATATGCATATATTTGTCCCAATTTTATTGGAGTACTTTGGCCCGATGCCCAGCCGTCCGTATGCTGGCAGTGGGGGCGCAGGGCAGGGGCTCCGTCCGTATAACCTTTTAGCCAAATGGGTCAGGCGACAGTCTGTGGCCGGCCCTCTATATAGTGCGATATGAAATTTCAGGTACTTAGTTCCTCACTTATGAGTCACTTGTCGGCCGTGAGCCGCGTGCTGACAGGCAAACCATCCATGCCCGTATTGGAATATCTGCTCTTCGACGTCACAGCTGACGGACTGCAGGTGACTGCATCGGATGGCGATTGCACCATCATTGCCAAGATACAGATTGAGCAGGTCGAGGGTTCAGGCCGATTCGTCGTGCCGGTCAAGACGTTGCTCGAACCTCTCAAGGAGATGCCACAGCAGATGCTGACCTTCGAGATTGACCCCGAGAACTACGAGATCTTCGTCAATTATGCCAACGGTAAGTACAATTTCATTGCACATGGCGCCGAGGAGTATCCAATCCTGAAGCAGCCAGAGACGGATGTCAAGACCTTCAAGATTTCGGCCAATGCCCTGTTGAGCGGCATCAACAGCACCATCTTCGCTGTGGCCGAGGACGAGATCCGACCCGTGATGAACGGTATCTACTTTGACATCAAAGCCGATCATCTCACCTTCGTGGCAAGTGACTCCAAGAAGCTGGTCCGCCTCATCAACAAGAGTGTCCAGACAGGCTTCGAGGGCTCGTTCATCCTCCGCAGGAAGCCAGCCAACCTGTTGCGCGGCATCATCAGCAAGGAGATGCAGGACGTCGTAATCTCGTACGACAGCAAGACGGTGCGCATCCAGGTGGACGACTACCAGATATCGAGCAGCCTCATCGAGGGTAAGTTCCCTCCATACGAAGCTGTCATCCCCAAGAACAATACGAACCGAATGACCATCGACCGCCAGGAGTGCATCAAGACGCTGCGCCGTGTGGCAGTCTTTGCCAACCCTGCTACCAATCAGGTCAAGTTCGAACTGGACAAGGACCAGCTCACCATCAGCGCCCAGGACATCGATTATTCTGTCAGCGGCTTCGAACGTATCGGCTGCAGCTATGACTGTACCCCACTGCAGATCGGTTTCCGTGCCAACTTCCTGATTGAGATACTCAACTCCATTCCGTCGGAAGAGGTCGAGTTCCAGATGTCTGATTCCTTCCGCGCCTGCCTGGTTGTGCCAGTAATCAACAACGAGGACGAGGACCTGATGATGCTCATCATGCCAATGCAGTTGGCCGACTTCAACGGATAATGGGTCAAGCTCTATGGAACTGAAACTGAAACGACCCATTGTCATCTTTGACCTGGAGACCACAGGATTGAACTTCATCACCGACCGCATCGTACAGATCAGCTATATCAAGGTGATGCCCAATGGGGAGGAGACCGAGCGGACCTATCTGGTCAATCCCGAGTGCCCCATACCCCCTGCTACGACCGAGATTCATCACATCACCGACGAGATGGTCGCCGACCAGCCTACCTTCAAGCAGCTGGCTGCCAAACTGGCACAGGAATGGAAGGGTTGTGACCTGGCGGGCTTCAACTCCAACAAGTTCGACATCCCCCTGCTGATGGAGGAGATGTACAGGGCCAATGTCGATTTCGACGTCGAGAAACGCCACTGCATCGATGTGATGAACATCTATCGCAAGAAGGAGAAACGCAATCTGGCAGCAGCCTACCTCTTCTACTGCGGCCGCGAACTGGAGGGCGCTCACAGCGCCGACGCCGATACGCGTGCCACATACGAGGTGCTCAAGGCTCAGTTGGACCGATATGAAGACCTTGAGAACGATGTGACGTGGCTGGGCGAGTACAGTAAGAACGGCAATGTGGCCGATGTAGCTGGCAATCTGGTATATAACGACCAGGGACAGCCCTGCTTCAACTTCGGCAAGCACAAGGGTGAGACAGTCGAGGAGGTGTTCCGGCGTGAACCTGCCTACTACGCATGGATCATGAATGGCCAGTTCGCCCAATCGACCAAACACTTTGTCTCCAAGATAAAACTTCAAATGGGATCGAACAAATGATCAATCTGAAAATGGGGATGTGTATATCGGCCTTGATATGCGCATCCCCTATTAGCATAAAGGCACAGGAACTCGATGCAACGGTGACCATCAACGCCCAGCAGATCGAGGCCTCCTACCGTGAACGATTCAATACGTTGCAGACCGACCTGCAGGAGTTCCTCAACTCCCAGCAGTGGACCAACGGACAGTTCGCCACGCAGGAGCGCATCCAGTGCACCTTCGCCCTGACCATCAGCGAGATGCCATCGGCCGACAGTTACAAGGCCTCGCTCACCGTCCAGGCTCGCCGTCCTGTCTATTATGCTTCGTACCAGACCACCACGTTCAACTGGAAGGACGACAATCTCTCCTTCTCCTACTCCGAGGGACAGAACCTGACCTACAATGAGTTCAGCCTGGACAACGAGCTCATTGCCACCACGGCATACTATGTCTATCTGCTCCTGGCTGCCGACTTCGACAGTTTCCAACTGAAGGGAGGGGACAACTTCCTGCGCAAGTGCGAGAGCATAGTGAGCCAGATGCAGAGTTCGGACTCGAAGGGCTGGAAGGCGTTCGATGACAAGAAGAACCGCCATGCCATCGTCACGGCGCTGTTGGACAACAGTCAGGCGGACTTCCGCACGTTGTGGTACAACTACCACCGTCTGGGTCTGGATGCCATGTATCAGTCCATGGACAAGGGACGCGCCCAGGTAACCCAGTCGTTGCCCCTGCTGGAGAATGTACGCAAGGCCGAGTCGCAGACTCCCTTGCTCAATATGTTCATATCGGCCAAACTGGATGAACTGCTCAATATCTACAGCGAGGCGCCCATGGCGGAGAAACAGTCCATCTACAAACTGCTGCAGAACCTCTATCCCTCCTATACCAACCGACTTGCTCCCATCAAGAAGGAATATAAAGAATAAATTTTATTTACTATTTGACGATTTACTATTTGACAATTTATTTTATTATTTTGTCATTTAGTTATTTCCTCCCTGTTGAAATTTCGTCATTTAGTTATTTTCTCCCTATTGAGATTGAGTTGGTTGCATCGGAATTGTTTCAATTTTCAATTTCCAATTTTCAATTTTTAATTGTTAATTATTAATTTTTAATTAAGCATTTATGCTTCAGTCTCTAACCATACAAAACTATGCGCTCATTGAGCACCTTGAGTTTTGCCCAACGCGCGGTCTCACCGTCATTACGGGCGAGACAGGTGCCGGTAAGAGTATCATAATGGGGGCACTGGGCCTGATATTGGGACAACGTGCCGATGCCAAGACCGTGCGTACAGGCGCGGCCAAGTGCGTCATAGAGGCAGTCTTCGACATCACGGGCTATGGGCTGGAGCAACTCTTTGCCGACAATGACCTCGAGTACGATGCTGCCAGTACCATAGTACGGCGCGAGATTTCGGCTGCCGGCAAGAGCCGTGCCTTCGTCAATGATGTGCCTGTGCAGTTGACCCTGCTCCGTACGTTGGGACAGGCTCTCATTGACATACACTCGCAGCACCAGAACCTGCTCATCGGCGAAGATGCCTTCCAGCAGAAGGTCGTCGATACATTGGCGCACAATCAGGACCTGCTCGATAACTATGTGAAGGAGTACCGCACGCTGCAGTCTCTCCGTCAGGAACTGCGCCGCCTGCAGGAGGCAAGCGCACGCGGCGCCCAGGAGGCGGACTATATGCGTTTCCAGTTCAAGCAACTGGACGAGGCACAACTGCGTGACGGCGAACTGCAGGAGTTGGAGCAGGAACAGGAACTGCTGGGCCACGCCGAGGAGATCAAGGAGGGGCTATCGTCCCTGTCGGACCAGTTGGACGGTGATGAGGTGAGCTTGGTACAGGCGCTCAAGAAGATGAGCGACGAGGCACATCACCTGGCGCGCGTCTATCCTGCCATAGCAGAGATAGCGGACCGCCTGGAGTCGGACTATATCGACCTGAAGGATATATCGGCCGACGTATCGGACCAAGCCGATGCCGTCAACTTCGACCCCGAACGGCTCGGGGTAGTGGAGGAGCGCCTCAGCCTGCTCTACTCGTTGTTCAAGCGCTACGGCAAGGAGACGGTGGCTGAATTGATCGCTATGCGCGACGAACTGGACGAGCAACTGCAGCACATCGACAACAGCGACGAGGAACTGGCGGAGGCTGCCCGCCGCATCGAGCAGCAGACCGCCGTGCTGGACAAGTGTGCCAAGGCGCTCACGGACTCGCGCCGCAAGGCTGCCCTCGCGTTGCAGAAGGCTCTGGTGGAACGGGTTGCGTACCTGGGTATGCCCAATGTCCGTTTCGAGGTACAGCTCACGGCATTGCCCGACTTCGGACCTACAGGCCGCGACAATATCGTCTTCCTCTTCTCGGCCAACAAGAACCAGCCGCTCAAACCGGCAGGCGAAGTGGCTTCGGGCGGTGAGATATCGAGACTGATGCTCTCCATCAAGGCGCTCATAGCCAGTGCACGCACATTGCCTACCATCATCTTCGACGAGATTGATACCGGAGTATCGGGCGACATAGCCGACCGCATGGGCGAGGTGATGAAGCAGATGTCTGCTCACCTGCAGGTCATCACCATCACGCACCTGCCCCAGGTGGCAGGCAAGGGCGAGGCGCATTTCCGCGTGTACAAGGAGGATTCCGACACCGACACTACGACCCACATCAACCGTCTCTCGGAACAGGAGAGAGTGCTCGAATTGGCGCGTATGTTGAGCGGTTCTCAAATCACGGAACAGGCCATCGCCAATGCCCGCACATTGTTGGTGTAAATTTCTTTCGGGCCATTGTATAAAAATAAATTTAGCATTTTTATCAGGGAAAATTCGTTTCAAATAGGGTCAAAATTTGTTTCAAATACCTGTTTCAAACGTTTCAGCTATTGCGGTAGGGTGAAATAATGCATACCTTTGCATCGCAATACTGCCTTTCTCTCTTATTATATGTTAGTTTATGCTGGTGGCCCGCCTCGGTGACGAGGGGGCCATCAAAGCTAATGGACGAATGCTCCTTTTATTTAAGCTATTTTAGTATGATCAGCTAATTGAATTAGTCTAATACGCTAATATGATTTAGTCTAATACGCTAATGTAGTCTAAATACCATTTTTCAATCAACCCAATTGTTTCTTATACTATTTTACACCTTTAAATAATATGAAAAAGACAATCTTCACAGTTTTAGCTGCGGTGGGCGCCATGACGGCGTCGGCCCAGAGTATCGACTTCAACTTCGCCAACCGTTCGGAGGCTGAGGTCAACGAACCGGACTATGTGCCGTGGGCGGTAAACCAAGTGGCCAGCGAGGCCGACACCCTGGACAATGGACTGGTGGTAATCGTTTCGGCATCGGGCAATGCGACCCAACTCCGTTCGCAGTGGAACAAGAACACCTGTCAGGCGGGCAAGAACGGTCAGACCGGTCTGCGACTGATGGGTGACGGTGTGGCTGCCTTCATCGTCGATGAGGATAACAATACTCCTACATTGACCGATACACCTACCAGCATTCAGGTGATCGTCAAGGGTCTGTCCGCCGGCTCACACTCGGTGGCTGCCTATCATGTGTGGAAGGATGCCATCACGGGCGAGATGCCCAAGATTCAGCTTGAACTCAACTCGAAGGTGGTGCAGACCAATGTCGAGTATGCCAATGTCAAGAATCCTGTCACCGACCTCAAGATGGCGGACGCTCCATTCTCGTACGTCGAGTTCGAGATAGAGAATGACGGCGACAGCGTTACATTGAACTATACTACTCTGGTTGAGAGCGGCAAGACGTACCAGACGACCAACATGATGCTCAATGGCCTGCTTATTGACCGTTCTCCACTGGTGGCTATGGACCCTGTTCCTAACAACAAGGACTATCATCTGGATGCCGACGACGGTAACTATACCCTCGAGTGGGCAGCAGCTACCGTGGCTGTCAGCCACAAACTGGTCCTCGGAACCGACTCTGCTACCGTTGCTGCTTCGACAGACTATGTATATACCGGAACCGAGACTCAGTACTCTGTATCGAGCCTGAAACCATATATCCGCTACTACTGGCGTGTGGATGAGGTCGATGCCGAGGGCAAGGTATATAAGGGCAATGTCTGGTCATTCCAGCCTCGTATGTTGGCTTTTGCCGATGCTGAGGGTTATGGCCGTTATGCCCGTGGTGGCCGTGGCGGTGTCGTCTATCATGTCACTAACCTCGAGAATGACCACGAACCGGGTTCTCTGCTCTACGGTTTGGTTGACATGACGGGTCCACGTACCATCGTATTCGATGTGTCTGGTACCATTGACATGGGCTTCGAGGCTATCTTCGTTCAGCCATATGTGACCATAGCCGGTCAGACTGCACCGGGCAAGGGTATCTGCATCAAGTCTTCGAACATCAATATCTGTTCTGACTGTATCTGCCGTTTCATGCGCTTCAAGCGCGGTATCGGCGAGTATGGCGGCGAATATACCGGCAATGCCATGGGTATGTCGGGCGCTGACCACGCCATCGTCGATCACTGTGTGGCAGCATGGGGTACTGACGAGACCGTCTCTGGCCGTGGCGCCAAGAATATCTCATTCCAGTACAGCATGATTGCCGAGGCATTGGGCATCACGGGTCACAAGAACTATGATGACGGTACCAACCACGGTTATGCTGCTACCATCGACGGTCAGATCGGCTCTTGGCACCACAACCTGCTCGCTCACTGCTATGGCCGTAACTGGTCCATGGGTGGCGGCATGGATGCCAACAACACTGCCATCGGTCAGATGGATATATTCAATAATGTAGTCTATAACTGGGGTACCCGTACTACCGATGGCGGTTGTCACGAGTGTAACTTCGTCGGCAATTACTACAAGATGGGTCCAGCTTCGACCAAGACGATTCTCTATTCGCAGGACTACGAGAACGTCGGTTCGGAGGAGAGTACCTGGCAGGCCTACGTCAGCGGCAACATCCGTGACAACAAGGATGGTTCGCTCACTCAGGATGCCTATAACAACACCTACCGCTACACGCTCTCTAACGGTGCTGCTGAACCTACATACAATGTATTTGTAAACGAGGCTTTCTTCCCATCTTATGCCGATATCCATTCGGCCAAGGATGCTTACAAGATTGTCACCAGCTATGCCGGTGCTACGATGCCTGAGCCTGATGACCAGCACAAACGTATCGTCAAGGAGACCCTCGCACGCTCTTATACCTATACGGGCAGCAAGTCTGGCCTGAAGGGCGAGATTGATGATGAGGCCGACTGTGGTGGCTTCGAGGAATATCCCGAGGAACAGCGTGCCAGCGACTATGACCCAGATCAGGATGGCGTGCCTTCGTGGTTCGAGGTAATCGTGGGTACTGACCCTGCCGTAGCTGACCAGAACCAGTGCCAGTACGGCGACGGCTGGACTCGTCTGGAGGATTATCTTGAGTTCGTTGCTCATCCTAATGCAGTACTCAATGCCAATGAGGAGACTACGGTCGATGTCGCTCAGTATTTCGCCGGCTTTACCAATAGTCCTGCCTATACTGTTCAGCCCAAGAACGTAACCGACGTAACGGCTTCTATATCGGGCAGCACCATGACCATCAAGGCTGGTGCCAACTCTGCAGTAGTCACTCTGTTGGTTACTGTCACGGATGGCGACGGTTCGACCTTCACCCGCAAGTTCAACGTAGCTGTGGCTGGTGCCGGTACAGGCATCGAGACTGTCTCTGCAGCTGCCGAGGCTAATGCCGTATGCTACGACCTCTTCGGCCGTCAGTTGCCAGCAGCCGCTACATCGGGCCTGGTACTGCGCAACGGCGCTGTCAAGCTCTATTCAAAGTAATTCTCCCAACGATAAATAGATTCAGCCCAGCAGGCATTGTGCTTGCTGGGCTGAATTGTTTTGTGCCTGTTGGGCTGAATCGTTATATAGATATAGTTGTAAGCATGTATGGTTATGTAGTTGTAAGCATGTATGGTAGTATAGTTGTATACTTGTATAATTATATAGTAATGTCCTGTATGATTTAAAAAAGAATTCGGCGCTCTGTCACAGAGCACCGAACCAACCACTAATACTACTAGCTAAAACTGACGACCTTTAATAACAGTCGAATTATAATGATAACATTTGGGCTAATCTTTTATTTTGTGATGCAAAGGTACGAACTTTTTTTTATCCTCCAAATCTTTTTCTTTCGATTCGGCACTATTGTACGATTTGTCAAAAAAAAGAAGATTTTCCACCTTTTTATTCCACTTTTTTTTAATTTGCAAATTTTCAGGTTTTTAATGCACTTTTCTTTCACAAAAATGCACTAAAACTATCTAAAGTGGACATTTGGTTCAGAAATGTTTAAAAATGATACATCAAAATGGGGCTTGTAACATGGTAGAAAATCTTATTTTTGGCACTGAATACCCCCAAAAAACAGCGGTGAATTGGCAAATCATACCTTTTCGACCTTTTTTACTATTTTTTTGAGTAAAAAGTCAACAATTGACGTGTGAGTGTTTCTTTTTTTCCCTATCTTTGCAACATAATGTTAATTTGAAGTATTGCTATTTTTACCAAATCTATAGTTTTTTTAATCTATGAACAAACCATTATCTAACCTTTTTCTAACTTTGTCATTGCCTCTGTTGAGTGCTTGTGCAGGTAATGATAGTTCAACGCAGGTGGATATAGATACTTTCGTCAATCCGCCCGCTGAGAATCATATCGGTACCTGGTGGCACTGGATGAACGGTCACATTACCCGGGAGGGTATCACGCAGGACCTGGAGGCTATGCACGCACAGGGCATCAGCCACGCTACCATTCTCAATGTGAGTCGTCCCTTCACGCTTGAATATCAGAAGGTGCAGCATCTCGTTGCGCCCGAGAACATGCGCGAGATTGAAGAACCGTGGGTCAATGCTACATTTGCATCGGATGAATGGATGTCGCTCTTCCGCTTTGCTGTGGATGAGGCTGCCCGCCTGGGTATGTACCTGGGTGCAGCCAACTGTGATGGTTGGAGCGAGAGTGGCGGCCCCTGGATCAAGCCCGAGCAGTCGATGAAGGAGTTTGTCTATACCCTGACCGAAGTGGAGGGGGGCAAGGTGGAGCAGGTGATACTCAAGCAGCCTGAATCGCGCCTGAACTATTATAGAGACGCCTATGTATTGGCTTTCCCTGCCGGAGATTCGGTCATTGCACCTGATCAGGTCCAGGACATCACGTCCCAGATGGATGCCGACGGCCGATTGAACTGGAGTGTACCGGAGGGCAAGTGGAACGTGTTGCGCTTTGGCTTTACCACGACGGGCAAGGAGAATCATCCCGCATCGCCCGAAGGAGTGGGACTGGAGTGTGACAAGATGGATACCACTGCGCTCAACGTCCATTTCGCTTCGTTCCCGCAACGCCTGATTGATGCTGCCGGCGAACATCGTGGCAAGGCTTTCCGTTATTTCTTGGTCGATAGTTGGGAGGCAGGTTTCCAGACCTGGACCGACCGTATGCCCGAGGAGTTCGCCAAGCGTCGTGGCTATGACCTGACGCGGTGGTTGCCGGCTCTGTGTGGCTTTGAGGTAGGCAGCAAGGCCGATGCCGACGCCTTCCGATATGATTTCCAGCTCACCATCAGTGACCTGACATTGGACTGCTACTTCAAGCATCTGGCTGACCTGTGCCATCGTCAGGGCATACAGTTGATGAGTGAGGGTATATACGGCAGTTACAAGTTGCCGTCGGTCGATGTGCTCAAGTCGTACAAGTATTGCGACGTGCCCATGACCGAGTTCTGGGCCAAGTTGCAGGCGCACCATTATCCCTATCCGACGACGCTCAAGAATCCGCTCAATTATGTCACTCCGCAACATGCAGCACAGCTCTATGGCAAACCCGTGGTTGCCAGTGAGGCCTATACCGGTTATGCACTCTACAGCGATGCTCCGTTCGACCTGAAGTTGTTCGGCGACCAGGCATACAGTGAGGGAGTGAGTCAGATGGTACTGCACAGTTATGTGCACCAGATGCAGGACCGTGCACCAGGCTTCACCTTGGGAGTGTATGGCCAATCGTTCAACCGTCTCAACCCGTGGTTCAACGAGTCGCGTCCCTTCATGGACTGGCAGGCCCGTCAGCAGTATATGTTGCAGGGTGGCGTCCGTGTGGCTGATGCATTGATTTACATTGGCGATACGCTTCCTGCCTACGAGTGCGGACTTGAGGAGTTGCAGCGATTGCTCCCTGCAGGCATGAAGTATCAGTACATCAACCATGATGTACTCCTCAGCGGACGAATCTTCGTGCGTGACGGCAGTATATGGTTGGACGATGACCAGCAGTACCGTTGCATCATAGTGCGTCACCAGGGCCTGGACCTCAGCACGATGCAGCAACTTGAGAAGATGTCGCAGGCTGGTGCGCAGGTAGTAGGTGTCAAACCGCGTCACACCCTGCGCCTCACCGATCGTGCTGCCGAGACCGAGCAACTCCTTGCCATCTCCGACCGCATGTGGGGCAATACCGACTTCAAACCGGTGCCCGACATTCAGCCAGACCTCCGTTTCGCTTCGTTGCGTGATTGGACCAAAGTCCTCGTACAGCATCGTCGCAAGGGTGTACAGGACATCTATTTCCTGGTCAATGCCCAGGATCAGGATACGCTCATCGATCAGGTCACATTCCGTCAGGAGTCCAAGGATGCCATTCTGTTTGACCCGATGGATGGCCGATGCTACAATATGAGGGCCGAATCGACCGAGCAGGGCTGCACTTTCCGCATGATGCTGCGCCCCAAGCAGTCGGTCTTCGTCGTCTTCGGCATGTCCGAGGAGAGTCAGCGTCAATGTGCATCGTACCAATCCGAGGTACTGGAGCCAAAGGTAGAGCAGACATTGGTCATCAATGAAGCCAAGGGAACGATTTCGTTCGATAGCGATACCACCTTGCAGCCGCAGTCTATCAGTACCTTCCGTTCATTGACCGAATCGGCCAATCCCGACATCCGTTACTATGGCGGCGTACTGACCTATGACCTAGAACTGGACCTGCCGTCCGCTCCGCTTGAGTCTGGTTGTCGCGCCCTGTTGCAGTTGCCACGTTTCGGTTGTACAGCCACTATCCGTATCAATGGCAAGGAGCTCGGCACCATCTGGGATCCCCGCTATCAGTTGGACATCACCAGCGCTGTACAGCCAGGACACAACCAGATGAACGTACGTATCACTACTCCCTGGCGCAACCGCATCGTGGGAGACCTGAATCAGGACCGCGGCGAACGCGCACTCTTCACCACTTCACCCGGTGTGGATAAGTATGACCAGGTGCCATACTTCTCGCGCAATCACGAACTCATCCCTACAGGTATCAGCAAGCCTATGGTAGTCCGCTTCGTGAAGTGAGGAAGAGGAACAACACGTATCGTAATACTGGATAACCAACATGAATAGTGAGGGTCGATAACAACCTCATGTCAACCAAAGAAATCCGCCACTCTCGGTCAGTCCGAGAGTGGCGGATTCATTGATGGAGGGTAGGAAATCTAGAAGTTCTAGATGTTCTAGGAGTTCTAGAAGTTCTAGGAAATCTATATGTCAAAGGGATTCGAGATTCCCTAGGTTCCCTTGTATACTAAGTTGTACCTACTTCTGCAGGCGCAACTGGACGGAGTGGCGCTGCACTACGATGCCAGTGGCCTGTGTGGGGCGACCGTACAGGTCATAGCAGGGGAGGGCGGACGTAGTGGCAGGGGTCGATAGAGAGTCTATGCCCGATGCCGAAATGGAGACAGTGTTGCTGCAGGAGTTCAGACCGCCCATGCTGTTTGCAACGCGTACGGCATACTGGCCGGCTGTGGTGCAGGTATAGTCGGTGGCAGTCGTGAAGTCTATGACCTGGCCATCGAGCACGATAGCGTAGCAGTATGCACCCTCCACGGCACTCCAGGAGAGCACATTGCCCTCGGTACTGATGACGGCAGGGTCGGTGAGGCGGGCGAGTATATCCGGAGTCCAGTCGCTGAAGGTGGCAGATAGGGTGTAGGCTGCTGCTTCAGCGTCGGTCAATACCGGTTGGTCCGAACCCGAAGCGGGGTTACAAGCCGAGAGACTGCGTGACGATAGGTCCAGAGTCTGGCCCTGACTGTCCATCGACGCATATTCGTGCAGACGCAGCACCAGACCGTCGGACATACCGGCCCAACCAGCAGCTGCAGGCAGAACCTGCATGGTGGTGTACAGGTAGGTAGCGGCAGGACTGTCTCCCCATGGACGGCCCAGACGGTAACCCGTCACGGCATCTTTGGCTTCGGGGTGAGCAGCGATGGTGCAGTGGTCAAAGACCATGCCCGTATAGCCCGACTGCGTATTGGGAGCAGTGATGTAGGCCGATGCAGACAGAGGCAGCAGTGTACACTGCTCGAACCATGCCGTTCCGTCACCATAGATGAAATCGACCTCGCCTGCCAACTGACAGTCCTCCATGTAGGCGGTAGCGTCCGCCTTGTTCAGGTAGTACGTATCCTGTACGCCCTGCATGGATACCTGTTTGTAGATGGTACGTTTGCCGCGTTGGCGCACAGCTATGGCCTGACCTTGCGATACCTTGTTGGTCCAGTCACGAGCCTGACGTATGGTCAGGTCCTGTAGATAGACGTCGTTCTGGTTTTGGTCGATGTACAGCACCGGAGTCTCGTCCTGATATTTGGTCGAGCTGGAGGATGGAGTATTGAAAATGAGTACCCCATCGCGGCTCTCGCCTATCAGTGATGTGCGTTGCGGGATGGCTGTCATGGCAGTCGTGCCCAGGTTGTACTCGCCGTTGCGGACGAAGATGTAATATCTGTCAAGGTCCGACTGAGCTGCAGCCAGCAGAGCTTCCTGCAGTTCGTCGGCAGTGCTCACGATAGCCTGGAACGGTCCGTCGCTGAAGATGCCGCTCTCCGACAGGTCCTTGAAGCAAGCTGTGACCGTCTCGTCGCAATCCTGTTTGCTGTGTACATACTTGGCTTGGTCCGAGAGAATGTTGCCCTCGGCATCCACCCAATGCAGGAACTGGAATCCGTTGGCAGCAGTGGCAGTGAGCGTTATCTCTGCTTCGGCGACGAAGTTAGCGCCCTTGGGGCTCTGGGTTACAACGCCGCTGCCCGCAGGAGAGACTGCAGTGGCGAAGGAATACTTGGTTGCAGCGACCGTCTGGTAGGTGCCATGGACCTGAATGTCCCACAGGTTGACCGCCTCCGATGCAGGTACGTCGATCATATAGAGACGTATGCTGAACGGCTTGGTCGTTCCGCGGAAATGTTCGGCAAAGCTGGCAGTACTGCTCTTGATCGATATGCTCTCCGACGAAGAGGTCGATTTGGTCTGGCGGATATATTCCTCATCCTCGTTGCCATACTTGAAGTACACCTCGAGGCGTCCCTCCGTATCGGCACCCTGGTCCGTGAACCGGCGGCAGAAGTCCACCTGAGTCGGCGTGAAGAGGTAGCCGCCATTGGGCACGATGCGGTACTCTACCATGTGCGTCTCGGCAGCCTGTGCAGTGACGTCCGACTGTCGTACCTGAACCACATACTGTTCGTCGCCCAGGTCGCCGGTACGGGTATAGAGGCTCGATCCGAGGGTAGCCGTAGCGCTGGTGAAAGCCTTGGACGGGTCGGTCTGTCCCGATGCTACATAATTGCCGTCGTTCCAGGGCCACTGCACGATGGCATCGCCCGTCTGCGCACCTGTTCCCGTCTTGTCGTAGAGTTTGACGGCGCCCACCATCATGTCGTTGCCGCCCACGCTGCTCCATATCAGCATGTATTGGAGTGTGGGGTCCAACTCCAGGTCGAAGTACTCCGAGAAGCTGGTCGATTTGTTCAACTTGTGCAGATTGTAGGCAATGCTCTTCTCCGATCCGTCGGCAGGGATGGCAGTGAGTTGCATCTGGTCACCCGCAGAGTTCGAGCCCGATGCATAGGTTCGTACACGGGCACAATCGCGGACATAGGCTATCATCTTGTAGGTCGATGTATGGCTTCGTCCCACGATATAACCGTGCAGAGCCACGCATGCCGACAGGTCATCCGCCGAATAGGTAACCTCGTCGTCACCTGCAGGGTTCAGGCAGTTGCGGTAGGCATTGCGTTTCTGTCCGATGGTAGTGACCCACGACAGTTGGTCCAGTACCAATGTGTCGCCGTAGAAGAGTTCATAGTTCGTGCCTTCGCCCACGGCAACGCTGTGGAAGTCAATGCCCGTAGGGTCGAAGATGTAGGGAATCGTGATTGTGATGGAAGAGACATTGGCCGATGTCAGCGTGATGACCAGTTGGTCCGATACTGCGGCGCACTCCGTCTGGGTACCGTCACGGTAGGTCGCAGTAGCTATGGCGCCAGGGGCAGCTGGTAGGGTGACGTCCATTCCGTCATAGGAGAGGCAGACGTCCAGGCTGTCCGAATCCACCCATCCGCGGGTGACGTACAGACCTTGTGCCGTCGTGCTGAGGGTAGGGGCCGATGCAGGGGTGAAGTCCCACGTGAAGGTCACATCCTCCGTACGGTCAGCGATATTCTTGTTGTTCTTGGTCATGCTGGGCCACAGTGTCACATCTTCGACGAACGAGCGGTACTCCACGCCGAAGTTGTAGGTCATGTTGCCGTCGGTCCAGCCCGTCATGGTGTAGCCCTCCTTGTAGCAGGTCCACGAGGGGGAGAAGACTACGACATTGCCGTATCGTACCGAGCGTGGTGCAGGCATGTCGCCCACTATGTCGGCATCGTTGTTGGCAAAGGTGATGGTCACCGTCTCCGGTCGGGTAGCCAGGCCGGGTTCGACGTAGGTGGTACTGGTCTGGTAGTCGGTATTGGTCAGGCTGAAGTCAGCCAGTCCGTTCAGGTAGTTCTCCAGGTTGGTGTATCCGTTGGTGGCCGATGCCGCACCGTCGCTGCTGTCCGAGCGGTTCAGTCCGACAGCATCCTCGTATGCATCGGGCATGCCGTCGCCGTCCGAGTCTATGGCATACTTCTCGCCGTCACGCAGCGCCAGCGATGGGTAGTACTGGCTGTAGGTATTGCCCGCAGCCGTGGTCACCACGTCATAACCGTTGGCAAAAGAGATATCCGTCGGCGAGTCGATGATGCCGGGACGCTTCGCCGCACCCGTGGCACGGCTACCCTGGTAGGGAGTCACACCGTCGCGGCGGCCGGCAGCCTCGTCTATCAGTCGCTGGTCCTCCTCGTCATATCGTGGCAGGTTGGCACCGGCGCCCTGCGATGCGTGCGTCACTTCGCCGTATGCCTGGTCGGCGCTCACTGGAGTGTAGCCCGACAGGGTGTAGGGAATCTCGGTCAATATATGGCTCTGGTAGTTGGATGACAGGTCCAGGGCAGAGGATGCCGAACCGAATCCCGCCATGTTGTCATCATTGACCAACTGCAGCCATTCATCTTTCCAGTATGTGCCCGATGGAGCATAGTAGCTCGAGAGTTCGAACTTATTGCCCGACAGATACCACTCGCCCACCTGCTGGGCATTGTCGCCCGATGGGTGGAAGAAGTGACGGTAGCTGCCGCCGTTCTTCTGTGTGGCGGGACCGGGACGGAAGTAGTTGTTGCGCATATACACGCGGTTGTATGGATTCAGGTCCGATGGAGCGTCGGCAAAGAGCGAGGCGTAGAACTCGCCGCCGTAGTACGACAGCGTACCTCCGCCCCAGTTGTAGAGCACGTTGTTGGCAAAGTCGCCGTCTATGTGGCAGTCGTGCGCATACTGTTTGCCGTCGGTGCCCGATAGCCAGGCATTGGCCTCGCGCACGCCGTTGAATCGTGGTGCACGGCCATTGCAGTTGGTGATCAGCACATGGTGCATGTTCGAGTGGTCGCCGCCCCACTGCATCGCAAAGGATCTGCCCGAGTCATCGCCCGTGGTCTTGACGTTGTAGCTGTGGTACAGACCTTCGCCCACGATGCAGTACTGCACGGTGGTGGTATCGTTGTCGAACATCGTGAGGCACTCCTCCATGCTCCAGGTGATGGAGCAGTGGTCCAGCAGTACCTGCGAGGCATTCTCGATGTCCAGTCCCGAGTAGCTGACATTGCCGTCCGACTCGATGGCGGGGATGTCGCCCGCACGGAAACGGATGTAACGGACTATGTAGTTGCGACTGTTGATGACGATGGGGTAGCCCGTCACGCACACGCCGCCGCCTGGGGCACTCTGTCCCAGTATTGATACATTGGCATGATTGGTCTTGAGTTTGCTGTTTAGGTAGATGGTGCCGCTCACGGCAAAGAGGATGGTGCGCGGCGAGTCGTCGCCCGTGCGCAGTGCCCAACGTAGGGTGCCCGGTACGAGATTGTCATCGGTACAATCGTCGAGCGAGGTGACATAATAGACCTTGCCGCCGCGGCCGCCGGTTATCTGGCTGGCATATCCCTCGGCGCCGGGGAAGGCTGCCACACTGCTGTCTGCCCAGGCTGCATGACACAGGGCAGCCAACAGCATCATCACACATACTAATCGCTTCATAATGTAGTTGAGTTTAAGAAAATCACATTGCAAATGTATTGATTTTTTTCGATTTACCCTAATATTTTCCCCATTTATAGAGATAAAGTGTGCCAAAAAAGTGAGGATTGCAACCGCACCGCCCCCATTGAATAGTTTTTTAGCCCAATGAATGGTGGGGACTTTATTCAATTTCCCCTTATGTCCAAAAAAAAGGGACGACGAAACAGCGTTCGTCGTCCCCGATATCATTTACTCCCTAAGAGAGGGAGAGGAGCATTACTTCTTCATGATCTTTCTGCCATTGATGATGACAATACCCTTGGCCTCGTTTACGCGCTGGCCCATCAGGTTGTACATGACAGCATCGCCATTCTTCTGGTCAGCAGCAATGTCGCTGATGCCCGAAGTGAAGGCTGTCTGGTATGCCTGGATAGCGGCAGCCAGAGTACCGATCTGCTGTACGGCTGTGTAGCTGTAGAAGGTCTCGGCATTGACGATAGCCTCGCCGGTAGCCTTCTCGGTGCTGAGGGTAGTATATTCTGCCAATGTAGTAATGGCGTCAGCTGCAGTGAGCAGAGCGTCAGCCTCGGAGATGAGAGCCTTGAGCGAGTCAGCAGGATTGACATATACCACACCGTCCAACCAACGAGGATCACCCAGCTGCATCTGTGCAGCATAAGAGAACATGCTTGGCACGAAGTTCTGTACCGAGTCGTTGTATGCGATACCCATGATGCTGTCCACAGTAGCATACTTCGATGCGTCGGTTGCATCTACAGGATTATTGCCGCCGAAGATGGCATTGTCCGTTACCACAGTGTTGTTGGTCAGGTTGCCGCCCAACTTCTGCAGACGGAAGCAGTTGGCGAAGATGTTGCCCTTCAGGGTCAATGTCGTGGCAGCCGAGTTCTTGATGTTGTTGGCGAACTCCTTGCTGCCGCAAGTGTTGACCAGAGTGCTGTTGGTGATGGTGATGGTGTTGATGCCAGGAGCATTCTTGTCTTCGCCCTCGTAACCCCATATACGCCATGGGTCAACCTGTGACTTGTAGCGGATGAAGCGCATCTCCGAGTTGGCGCTGTCGCAGTAGATGGTCGAGTTCGAGAGGTTGAAATCCTTGATTTGGGTATTCTCCTCCTCGCCATTGATGATAGCCTTGCCCGACTTGTAGGTCAGTTCGGCTACAACATTGTCGATGACCAGGCTGTTCAGAGCCCAGGTCGCATTGTTGAGCGATACGAGAGGAGCAGATACCTTGATCTGAGAGTTCTTGAGGACGATGGCCTTGGCCTCCAGCATCTTGTTGCTGGCTTGATTGTACTTGTATCCCTCGGTAGCGGCAGTCTTGACCGAATCGGTGGTCAGGGTCCAGAGGGTGCCTGCAGCAATGGCATCGGCATTCTCCGTGTTGTAGGCGTCGCACTCCTCCTGGGTGTAGTACACAGCAGCGGTGCCGTATGCATAACCGTAGGTGTAGAGAGCGGTGGTGTCGGCAGCCGTCAGGGTTGACTTGTCAGCCAGAGCAATGACTGCAGCCTGAGCTGAGGTAGCAGTGATGTTGACACCCTCGATGCTCAGTGAGTCCTTGGTCGTGATCTGTCCGATAGAATCGGCCACGATGCCGGTATTGTCACCGACCAGCGTGAAGTGGTTCAGTCCGACAGCCGCAATGCCGTTCAGCGTGTAGCTCTCGTTGGAATCCAATACAAGTGAATCTGCACCAGCAGCGAGCGCCTTCTCGATGGCGATGTTCAGCGTACCTGTGCCTGCGGCCATGTATGCCTCACCCTCCGAGTCGAGCATCTTGATGCCCAACAGCTGGATGTCCTTCTGTGCTACAGGGTCGCCCTTCAGGGTGATGAGGTAGGTCTCGGTCTCGTCCAGGTCGGCCGAGAGCAGGTCAGAGCCGTTGCCCTTGCCGTAGATGGTACCAGCCTCAGTAGCCAGTTCGATGCTATCGTTGCTGTTGAATGGATAGATGTTCATGATGAGACGGTTACCGTCGTCAGCCGACTTGCCGCCCGAACCGGTAGCATAGGCGGTGAACTTCTTGGTGCCGGTGATGTAGAACTTGAGGTACTTGCCCCATGCAGACGAGATGACAGGAGCATAGACGTCGCCATCCTGGCCTGCTACCTGCAGCCATGTGCCCTTCTCGTCGGTGCGTGGGTTGAGGTCGGTCCAACGGTTGGAAGCCTGTACCTCGGCAGTACCGTCGTCCAGTACAGAGGTTGGGTTGATGTATTCAATCCACTTGAGGTTGTCGTCTATGCCGTACTTGTCCGATGTAGTGCCGTCGGTAGTCTTGACCTTGGTGCCGCCCTTGACGATCATGTCAGGACCGACTACGATGTCTGCATAGGCATAGGTAGGAGTGACATCCTTGATGGCAGGACCCACTACGGTCGATGTGCCGTACAGGCGGATGTTGCCTACCATGATGTCCTTATTGACGGTCTCGTTGCCCTTGATGACGACCTTGTAGGCCTTCTCTGGGTCGAGGGTTACGACGCAGGTATCCGAGCTGCTGCCCTTGCCATAGATCTTGCCCGGAGTAGAGGCGAACTCGAGTATCTCCGAGTTGTCCTGAGCCGTAGCTGTGACCTGGATGTTGTTGCCGTCGTCGGCCGAGCCTGAAGCTGAACCGATGCCAAGAATCTCAATGCGAGAGGTCTCCTGGACATAGATAATCATGTACTTGCCCCATGCAGACGATAGTACAGGAGATATGACCGATCCTGCTGCATTTGTGATCTGGAGCCAATTGCCTCCTTCGCCATAATTGTAGTCATCATAGCTTGGGTTCATGTTGGTCCAACGGTTAGAGGTCTGTACCTCGGCCGAGCCGTCGTCCAGTGTGGATGTCGGATTGATGTATTCAATCCAGGCAAAGCGGTCGGCAATGGCAGGTTTGGATTGCTCCGCGCCATCCACGGTCTTGACCTTGTATGCAATCATGTCAGGACCGAGCACGTTCTCGTAGATTTTGCCCTCGGTGTAATGAGGAGCGTGAGCCAGGTTGCTGTCGAACGATTCAGCTTCGGCGGTGTAGAATACCTGGATGCTGGTTGCATAGATGCGGCCCTTGGCAGTGCTGCCCACGTAGATAGAGTCGAGCTGAGTCGGTTCCGAGTATATAACCTTGTAGGTAGCCAGGTCATTGCCCGTTACGTTGATTGCCGAGTCGTTGAGTGTAGCCTTGGGCGTGTCAGAGCCGTAAGCAGCAGCGGTGATGTAGAGAGAGTCTGCCTTGACTTTGCCCTTGGCAGTCAGGTAGAATGTAATGTTGCCACCTTTGCTCGAGTTACCGAACTTCAGGCCGAAGCCCTGCTTGGCAAAGTATGTGCGGGTAGTGGATTCGCCGGAAGTAATACCAAAGCTTGATACGTATTCGGCGCCCTCGGCCAACACGCTATCTACGGCTGCCGAACCATCTACTTTGATGACGGAATTGCCATCACTTTCAGATCCGGAGTCATTGAACGTCAATGTGTACGAGTCTGCCAACGCCGTCGCGGATAGGAGCGACGTGGCAAGGAGTAATAAATTTTTCTTCATTGTTTCGTAGGGTTAATAGATTTAATAGAACAAATAGATAATGAGAATCTTTATGATATTGAAAAAAGTCCGTTTAGAAGAGAGTTGTGTTTTCTTATATGTTTGGGGTAAATCTTATACTTTGCACCGCCCCACTGATTGGGACGATGCAAAGAATATATTTTCAACTTGCTATTTCTGTGTTTACTTGGCAAACATGACCTTGCCGCCATGGATGGTCAGACCCTTGCCCGAACGGCTGATGCGGCCATTCAGGTCGTAGCTGACAGCCACTGCAGCATCGTTGGAGATAGTCTCAATGGCAGCGTCGCTTGAGTAGTTGCCGTAAGCCTTGGCACTGTCGCTCCAGGCTGCCGACTTGCCGTCGCTGGTATTGATGAACTTGGTCGTAGCGCCGTCAGTACCGCAGATGATGGCGTAGCCAGCCAGGTACAGACGCTTCTTGATCTCAATCTGAGTGATGGTCTCGCTGCTCCAGGTGAGTTTCTCACCCCACTTGTTGGCGTAGCAGTCATAACCCGTAGCACAAGATGAGTATGCCTCGTTGTCGGTGTATGGACGGGTGGTATTGACGTCGGCGAAGTAGTAGCTCAATTCGGTCTCGTAACCCTCTTCCGAGCAGATCAGGTTGGAGTACTCCGATTTCTTGTCAGCCGATGAGAACTCGCTCTCGTATGCCGAACCGTCCAGCTGATTGTCCAGATTGAACTTAACCTTGTAAACCTGGTCGATGGTGCAGTTGCGCCAGTTCTCGGCACTGCGCTCGTAGTTGCAGGTCTTGGTAGTGGCATTGACGATGGTATCACCATTGCCAGTAGGCACTTCGTTCTGGGTCATCTTGATATGTATTTCGCGATAAGCCTGGTTGGAAATAGCCACACCCTGAGCCTCCTCGTCGGTAGTGCCCATCTGCATGTAGCGAGCCTGTACACGTCCGGTAGGATAGTCGGAGAAATATGGGCTCCAGGTGTTCTTGTTCCAATAGTTAGGCTGTGGAACCAGGTAGAGAATGACTGCCTTGACGTTCTTGTAGCCCACTACATAGTTCTCGCTCAGGTCATAGCCCTGCAGGCTCGTCGTTCCGTCCACGAAGATACCGCGGTAGTAGCCTGCTGGCATGGTGAATCCGGTCTCCGAGTCGGTGTAGTCCTGGCGGGTCTGGAAGATGTGGTTGGCCTTGGTTGAACTGGCGCCGGTCAGAGGCAGGTTGACTGCCTTGTAGGCTGGGGATAGGCTGGTACCCATCCAGTAGGTCTCCTGCATCTGGGCGACCTCTTCGCCCGTGTCTTCATCTTCGACCATCACCTCCTGAATGGTGCATGTGTCGTTGGTAAGGTAAAACACTTGATTGTTCTCCAACGTAGGCGCATAGCTCTGGGCTAAGGCTTGTCCGGAACAAAGTGCTGCAGCTGCAGCGAATAAGTAAACTTTTTTCATACGTATTACAATTTGTAAGGCATAACTAACTGTACTGAGGTTCGATAGTTAGGTACAGAAATAAAAGCCTTTGTTATAAGTTCTTGTGAATGGTCTCTATGTGATTTCATTCCAGTCCGATCCAGGTAGCCAACAGTCGTACCGCGGCACACGCGGCTGTCGTGCCGCAGTACGATATATTGTTTATTGCAAGTAGCCCTCCAGACCGGAGTTGGTCGTGGTGCCGTAACCGTTGTCACCATACTCGTCCTTGTTGTCAATTTGCTGCAGGAAGGTGGCCGAGATAGGACGCCAGGTCATGTAGGGCTTGAAGCTCTGGGCAGCACGGCCGTTGTACAGAGCCAGGCGGTCAGCCAGGGCACCGTGGCGCTGCAGGATGGCCCAGCGCTGGAACTCGCCGCACAGCTCGCGGGCATACTCGTCGAGCACGTCATCCTCCGTGGCGGTGGCCAGTTCATAGTCGCTGGCTACAGCATCGGCACGGGCAGCACGCTTGCGCAGCACGTTCAGGTACTCGGCAGCCTTGGCCTCGTTGCCCAACTGCTGGTTGGCCTCGGCGGCTATCAGATAGACCTCGGCTGTACGCATGATGGCGACGTCGCCGTTACGTATCTGCAGGTTGCTGCCGTAATAGACGCCCTCGTAGTTCCATATATATTTGTTGAGCGATGGACGTTCGGTATATACGTTGGTGTTCTTGGAGATGTACGATACATTGGCCTTGAGTTCCTCCTGGTTGGAGATGTAACGACGGTAGCCGCTGGCATCGTCCATGAACAGCGAACCAATCTGGACCGAGCAATAGACGCGGTCCGAGCGGTCATAGATGCTGTAGTTCTTGGTGTCCCACTCGGGGTAGAGGTACAGGTAGAAACGGTTGTCGTCTGCATCGAGCGGATAGGGGTTGGCGTAGATCTTCTTCACGTCGGTCAGCATAGCCTCGACCTCCTCGTTGGTCACGCTCGAGCCTACAGCCAGACGGCCCTTGGGCCACACGCGGGCAGGGTACTGCTTGCCGCCGCCAGTGTAGGATATCTCGTCCAGATCGACGTAGGGGACGATGCGGTGGGTCTTCTCGTCGCTGAACGATATGCCGTACTCGCTCATGATGGCCTCGTTGGTACCGCTGTCATTGTCGGTCCACTTGACGCGCGAGTCGTTGAACAACTTGCTGCCCACGCGGTGCATGGAGTAGCCGAAGTAGGCAGTCTGGAAGGAGTACTCCCAGCGCTGGTCCCATGCGGGGTTGAAGCAGTGCAGCAGGTATTCGGATGGAGCCAAGATGCTCTGGTTGGTACGGCCGTAGAGTGGGTCGTACTTATCATCGTCGATGAGGGAGAGCTTCTGCAGGTTCTTCTGGTTGGCGTAGCAATAGACGAACAGTTTGTTCGAGAACGAGCTGGAAGAGTTGTACAATGTCTCGTCGCTGCAGGCATCCTGTCCAGCTGCCACGAAGAGGTACTCCTGGTTGGTGCGGTTGTTGGAGTCAGCCCACAGGTCGCTCACGTCATCGTAGAGGTAGGCACCGTACTCCGAGAGGTTGTTGATCATGTCCTCGCTCTCCTCCTTGGCACGCTGCCAGTAGCTGGTACCGTTTTCGCTCAGGCCCTGACCTGCGCCCTGTGCATAGGCGCGGCACAGCAGACCCTTGGCTGCTTTTCTGGTCGCACGGGCACGGTTGGTCTGGGTGAGGGGCAGATGCTGGACGGCGTACTGCAGGTCGCTCACTATCAGACCGTATATCTCGCTCAGGGTGTTGCGCTTCGGGGTGAGCGTGCGCGATTCGGTCGGCGACTCGGTGACCAGGGTGATGGGACCGTAGTAGGTGGTGAGCTGCAGGTGGTAGAATGCGCGCAGGAAGTAGGTCTCGGCCAGTATCGTGCCTATGCCCTCGTCATCCTCGGCATGAGAATTCAAGTAACTCTCGCATGCCTCTATCACGGTGTTGCACTGGCCCAGTGAGGCGTACATCTGCGTGAAGCTCTTGTCCCAGCCCTTGCCGGTCTGGGGGGTCAGACCCTCGTAGTAGAACATCTGTTCGATGTTGGTGCGGTTGCGGTCGCACCACCAGATGTCGGTGCCGCACTCCGCTACCTGCATGAAGTCGAAGACCGAGTAGAGCTGTGCGTAGATAGGCTGGTAGCACAGTACCTGCATGCCCTTGATACCCTCTGCCGTCTGCAGTTTCTCGTTGAGCGAGATGGAGGTCGGATTGTACTCGTCCATGTCGCAGGCCACAAATCCGCCTGCCAGTGCCAGAGTCAATGCCGTTGTATATATCTTATATCTTTTCATAGAGGTGTTTTCCTTTTTAGAACGTCATGTTGTGACCTATTTTAGAACGTCATGTTGATACCAAATACCAGTTGCTTGGTGAGCGGATAGTCCGAACCGCCGTTCATCTCGGGGTCATAGTCCTCGAGCAGGTCGCTCTTGGCTACGACGAGCGGGTTGGTGATGGTGCCGTAGAAGCGGC
>JAILKE010000020.1 GCA_024694125.1 Bacteroidales bacterium | reverse complement strand
CCCAGTTGAGCCACACGGTGGAGGGCATCGACGTCGGCGAGTATCAACCACAACTGGTCGTACGCCTCGGACTGAACTATTCGTCGCGCGATGACCTCTATTACCGCACCGCCCGTACGGAGTCTGCCTCGGTACGCCCTGGCTTCGAGCGCGACTACCCTGCCTTCCACTGTTGGGGCGGCGACCACCCGATGCAGGGGCAGTATCTCTCGCCCACCATCGAGATGGCGATCGACCTCACGGACCAGGCGGACTCCAGCTCTACCTATTGGCTCGACATCGTGCGCGGCTTCCGTGGTTCGCGCATGGGCGAAGGCACCATTACCTCGCTCGCCCTGATTGACTACCGTCATGGTGCTCCGCAGGTCTATCCCTACGGCGGCTCTCTTCCTGCCAGTCTCCAGCTGGGACGCAACCTCTTTGCCCTCTCGCTCAGCCGTTGGCTCCATCTCTCGGCTGCCCGTCACCGGTATCGCACTGCTCCAGACGAACTCTGCACGGACAGTACCTACATAGTGGGACTGGCAGATGGAAGCCGCGCCAAGGTTCAGTTCCTCTCGGCGGACACCGCCGCCCATACGCTCACTCTCACCTACCAGTTATAAACGAGGGAATTTAAGTAGTCCTCACTATCCGTAATGTTGTCCAAATATTTTCTCCACTTGCGGCATCTCAGCCTCTCGCTGCTGTCCGCCATGATCTGCGCCGTTGGCCTGATGCTGTTCCCATCCTGCGCGGACGATGACGAATCGTCCTCCTCCACGCCGCAACAACTCACCGTACCCGATCTGCCCGACCATTGGACCTACATCTCGCTCCGCTCCGGTCGGGTCCTGGGCACCTGCGCCCTCTCCGACACTCTTACCCTGCAGTCATGGGCAGACCGCACCGACTGGGACCTGGCGCTTTGCAATGGCCTCATGCGCACCAACGGCGGTTCCTCCGGTCCTGGCCAGGGAGGATTGTCGGTCAGTCCATCGCCCTTCTCGGCAGTCCGTCCCTACGACCTCGATTCGCTCGAAACAGACTGCATCCAGTCCATCATGGTGCAGTGACTGGTCCAACAGCTCAGAGTATGAGTCTCAATATTTTATTGGGCAAGGATTTTCTTTGCTCTATTGATATCTTGTCCAAGAGCAGCCTGACTTCTCACATACGGCAGGTCTGGATAATTGGCCATACTTTCAAAGTCTCGCACTGCCTGTTGCGCATATTTCTTCGCCTTCTCCATATCTCCAAAATTATCGTACAATTGAGCATAAAAGATAGAAAACTTAACTTTGAAGAAAAGACACTTGCTCTGTTTGCTTGCTGCAAGAGCAGATTGCACATCCTGACTATCATCCAGCATTTGCTTCAATTCATCCCATTGATCAAAATCTGAATAAGCACCTCCTAGATTGTAGCAACTGCACAAATATACTTCCATGAATCTGCCAGGGTTCATCCTATAGGCTTTTCGCGCTACATCGAAACTCTCTATTGCTATTTTCCTCCTCAATTGATTGACAGCAGAATAAGCAACAGAATCAGTTTCATGAGACTTATCTTTCAGATACGCAAGGGTACCACAGAAATACAGACTAAGCAACTGAGAATAGGTGGCATAAATCAATTCTGTAGTACCTAACAAAGGAGACAAATCAGCTTTGACAGAATCCATCTGTGCGAAAGCTTCCTGAAAGCGTCGTTCAAGAATTGCGGCACTATAAGCCTTCATACACCTAATCGAGGCCATATGACAGAGCAAATCTGTGCTCTGCAATTCTGAATAGAGCGATGCTATTTCCTTCAACGCTGCAGTTGATTGCGTAACGATTGCTTGACTGTTTTTAGCAGAAAGTTCTCGCATAATCGTCGCATAAGACAGTAATGCGCAAGCTTTTCTATATCCCAACGGTGCATTTTCATCACCCATATAGGGACGCGCCAATTCTACGGCCTTATTATAATACACTTCACTCTGTTTATAAAGACCATTCTTGATAAATAGAGCCTGACTCAACGCCACATACATATATAATTGCAAATCCTTACGATCTTCAGTATGCCTGAAGAATAACTGTATATATCTATCATCTTCGGCCTCCAGTCCTTGGTATGTAATATAATTCAGAAAATCGTGGAGGACCTGCACGTTGGTAGTATCTGCCTCGATAGTGCTGTGATACAGAGACTTGATTTTGCGGTGATTGGCCATGCCACCAGCCAAAGTATAGGTCAATATCTGGCGATTGATAGCGGCATATAGGTCGTTCCTCAGTTCTGCCTTTTCATCCAGGGCAGACTGTAGTTGCTGCCGGGCAGCATCTATCTGTTCGATATCCTGACATTGCTCTCGATAACGGGAGAGGAAATCCCCGGCCTCGTAGGCGGCAATAGCTTCTTCAAAACGGCCCTCCTGAACCAGGTGTACTATCTTCTGCTGTTCAGCCGAGAGGCTCTCCAGGTCAATACGGGCAAATCGCTCTACATAATTCCCAATATTACCCAACAGCTGCTGATACTTGGCCTCGAGTGCATCCATCCGTTGCAGATAATCCTGCTCCAAGAGCTGCTGCCGTTCACGCTGCACCTCCAGTTCATGCAGGTCCTGTCGGTACTGACGCTCATAGCTGGCCGATGCTACACGCATATATTGCTCACGCAGACTCCGGAACCAGTCACTCCTGCACATTACGACCTGGAAGGGTTTCTTGGAGGATACTGTCCAATGGTCCAAAGCATCCAGATTGAACACTTCATACCCCGCCTTCTCTGCACGTCGGAAATCCACTTTATCTCCATCGTGCAGTTCTCGGAACCGCAGCGTCATATCCCCAGTTTCGCTACTGGTTGCTACAGGTGCATCACACACTGAAATATGCACATTCGGCAAAGGAGTCTTTACTCCCTTACCGCCATATTCCAAAACTTGTACTCTCTGATTTACTTGTGCCGACACTCCTGACATAGAGCATGTCAGCACTATACCCATTGTGAATAATTTAGAAATTAAGCCCATTTTGTCTCTATTTGTGTCTGGTGCAAATTTACGCATTATTTCAACACAACAGATCCTTTTCACCTCACAATCAACATTCTCCGGCTCATTTTATACAATAAATATTATGAATGATAAATATAAGTGACAAAAGGATACCCATCTGCCCCGTAGTCAGGTCGAAGATGCCCGCCCTGTAGAGAACTGGATAGAATATCGGGAAAGAGGTTGCATATTTGCTCGCTAATTCGTATCTTTGCACCGTCCGGCTACAACCGACGTCAGACATCGAACAAAAATAAAAACAAGCGTATGACCACAGACAACGGCAATACAGGAAACGTCCGCAACGAGGGCAGCATCCGCCCGTGCGACATGACTCACATCGAGCGATATGGAGAGATCTATGCCGAGGCATTCTCGGGCGAACCATGGAATGATCCCTGGACCGTGACCGACGCCACTGTCCACGTTCGCGAACTGCTGGAATGCAAGCAGTCGTACGGACTGGAATATGTCGAGAATGGCGAGATAGCAGGTTTCGTGCTCGGCACGTCGATGATGTTCCACTACGGACGGACATTCGAGGTCAATGACCTGGCTGTGGCACGCGCCTACCAGCATCAGGGCATAGGCACACGCCTGCTGAAACAGCTCCTCGCGGACGTCCAGGCACAGGGCATGTGCGGCGTTCACCTCATCACTGCCGCCGAGGGTGTCCTGCCCCAATACTACGAGCAGTTCGGCTTCAAGCGCGAAACCGAAGTCATCCTGATGGGCAGAGAATTATAACCCCATTACCACGCTATGATCATCTGGAACCCCTGGCACGGCTGCCACAAGGTGAGCGAGGGCTGTCAGCATTGCTACATGTACTTCCTCGATGGGAAGCGCGGCATAGACACCTCGCTGGTATATCGCACAGAGAACTTCAATCTCCCTGTGCAGAGGCGGCGTGACGGCAGGTACAGACTGCAGGCGGGGATGCAGCTCTATGTGGGGTTATCGACCGATTTCTTTGTCGAGGAGGCGGACCCATGGCGCGACGAGGCATGGCGCATCATGCGACAACGGCCGGACATCGTCTTCCGGCTGCTGACCAAGCGGGCGCACCGCATACGCGAATGCCTGCCCTCGGACTGGGGCGACGGGTACGAGAACGTGATGCTGCAGGTCACGACCGAGAACCAACGACGGGCGGACGAACGGCTCTCCATCCTGCTGGACCTCCCTGCCCGGCACAAGGGCTTCATGGCGGCGCCCTTCATCGGACCTGTCGATGCCGAGCCCTACCTCGCCACCGGCCAGATTGAGGAGGTGCTGTGCGGCGGCGAGAACTACAACGGGGCGCGTCCCTGTCACTATGAGTGGGTCAAGAGCCTGAGCGACCAGTGCCGCCGCCACGACGTCACCTTCGACTTCATCGAGACGGGCACGGTCTTCGTCAAAGAGGGCCGCACCTACCGCATCCCCAACAAACGGACTCAGTCCCTGCAGGCCTTCAAGTCGGGCCTGAGCTACCAGGGCCGCCCCATCCACTTCCGGCTGACGGACCCGGAACCAGGACTGTTCGACCAGGAGGACTACACCCCATTCTTCCGCGACCACTGTGCCACGTGCGGCAGCCGCATGACCTGCAACGGTTGCTCCAACTGCGGCAACTGCGACGCGGAGTGAGGCGGGTGAAACAGGGAGAGGCATACCCATCACGGGCATGCCTCTCCTTTCATTTTAAATTCTAATTTTCTTTATATTCACGTTTTATCTTCTTGACCAATTCCAGGTCCGCTACCTTGTATATCTTGACACCATTCCTGGCCCTTGCAGCGAAATAATCAGAATGGAGGTACGGATTTTCCGGATCGTCGCCACTGTATTCCTTTTCCAATACATAGGCACCTCGATGCACAAATTCCGCATACATTCCTTTAAATTCGTCAATGATTATAGTGGATAGAGGACGATCGGGAGACCGAAAGAGCCACAGGGGTCTCTGGGCAACGGCCTGGCGTCTCTCTTTGCGACGTGCCCGAGATTCGGCATTCCCAGCCCATTCCCGCCCGAACTGAGTGTGCGCTGTAACTGCAGGCAGACTGTCCACCTCGTCCAGAGACTCACTGTAACTGTCATCGTAATAGTACAGGCATCCCAATCGGTCCAGGTGCTGGTTGAGGTAACACAACCGAATGGAGTCCCGTTCCGCAGGGAGGATATTCCGCTTGTCCAGATTCTCGCACATATCCTTGGCATTGACCCAATCTCTGTAGAACTCGCTCTTGCCCCCATCGACCTGCCAATAGGCGTGATACACATTGAGTTTCACCTTCGCACCTGGCACCAGGGGCAGCACACCCGCTTTCACGCAGACCGATCCATCGGGAAATATGGCAGTCACCTCGGCGCGCACTATACTGTCCAGGTGAGCAGTGTAGGTGCATTGGCGATTCTGGTCGAGGGGCAGTTCTGCCACCAGGTTTTCGGCTCCGGGCTTGATGTATTCAATGATATAGGCACAATCCGGTATGCCTGGAGAGGCTTCGATGGTCAGTTCAAAGTTCGGCTTGCGCTCGCTCTTTGCCTTGCATATATTCTTGGCAAAATAATGCAGAGAATCATTTTCACCAGCACGACACAGATTGAAATACGCTACATCGCTTGGCAATGGCTCGAAAGCTACGTAGTGACCATAGATGAGAGATTCAGCTTCCGAGACTCCCTCCGTAGGGCTACTGCTCTGGTAGCGATACCTGTTGCCCTGAGGATCTTCCAGCAATAAACTGGTTAAATTCATGCTCTTCCAATAAAAACCAAGGTTGATTTGAGGCTCGAACTTTATCCAGGTCTTGTCCTCGCCGAAACATACTGATTGCGGGGAAATGCCCCATATGTCTTGCCCGCCGACGCAGTCCCAGACTTTTCCCTCCATACGTGGATACCCTACAGGCAATGATGTTATGGTATGCCGCAGTGAGGTCACAGCCCGGAGTACCGACTTGCGTTGGATATCATCATAATACTTCACTAAGTATGGGGACTCCCTCGACACATACGCCCGTGTCAAACATCCCGGTACCAGGAACAGTTCTCCATACCACTGGGTCTGCTGTCCATCGGGCCCGATGCCGCGCAGACCAACCACGGTCACTCTATCCAGTGCGAGACTATATTCTGCACGATTGTCAATGACAGGGATGACTGTATCGGGAGTCGTCTCATCGATATGGAACAGAGAGTCGCCCATATACAAATGGAAGGAGGTCACAGGGTTGTCTTCGACCAGATTCAGAAGGAAGTGGGTCTGCAATGGATCGGGATAGACCGGCACATGCCACTCAGGCTGTGTCAGCTTGGCCGATGGTCGCAGCGTGAACGAGCCGAACAGCACCACTATCCACAGCAGGAGCGAGGCCTTGCCCATCCTGCCCAGGGTCCCTGCCGTGGAGTGTTTCATCTCGACGAAGCGCTGACGGATGAACGAATGATTGAACCCATTGACCACCGGGTTGCTCTCGTTCATCACCATCTCGAGCAGGGTGGACTGATAGACGTGGACGTCGGCACCCTGGCGTATCACGTCGCGGTCGGCCTCATACTCGTGCACATTGCGCAACTCCGAGCGGCACAGCCACATCACGGGATTGAACCAGCACAGACGACTCCAGAACTCGATGTACCACACCTCCAGATAGTGATGGTGCGCGATGTGGGCCTTCTCATGCCGCACTATCATCTCCTCGCTACGGGCATCCAGGTCGGCAGGCAGGAAGATGGTCTCGCCGAACGAGAAGGGCGTGCTGATTGACACGGACCGTATCAGTCCGTAGCCCTCGTCTGTCCGCTCGCCGACCAGTCGCCGCTTGACATGGAACATCCGCACAACGTAGAAGGCAAAGACCATGATCAACGCCACGGATATGCCCGCCACCAGCAGTACCATCCATTCATCATACGACCTGCCCGTCCGTGCCTGTACCTTGGGCTCGACCGTCATACCCTGTACGGCTGGAGCCTGCACCGGGGCAGGTTCCGTCTGCCCTTCCATCGCCACCGGTGCAGACTGTACCGGCTCATTCCATTGGGCCACCTCACCCTCAGCATGGTCCCATGTCAGGAGATGCTGCTCTATCTGCTCGACGTTATGCTCAATGCTGCGCGGCAACTCCACCGGCACATCGAACGACAATATACACATCAGCACACCCAGCACCGGAATGGACACCAGGTAACTGCGTATCAGGCGATAGCTGGCACGATGGCGCAACACGACCCAATAGAAGAGCAGCAACAGGGCGGTAGCTACTACGAATTTTCCCAAATAAATAAGTGTTTCCATAAGTGTATTACAGTTTTTGTTGGGGCTTGTGCTGTCGCCCCATGTTCAGTAATGTGATTGAAAGTGGCCTCACTCTTCACTCATCTCGCGCAGTATGGCTTGAACCTCATGCTTGCTGAGTTTCTCTTTCTTGGCGAAGAACGAGAACAGGCTGACTGCCGACCCTCCGAAGAGCGTCTCCTTCGTATCGTTCACGAACGAATCGAGATACTCCTCCCGACTCAACAGCGGCCGGTAGATGTTGGTTCGGCCATCCTTGTCGTAGGCCACTATCCCTTTCTTGGTCAATACCTGCATCACGCTGAGCGTCGTGGTGTAGGGCGGCTTGGGTTCGTCCAGTTCATCGTGCAATTGCTGCACGCTGGCTGTCCCTTTGTCCCAGAGGAGGTTCATCATGTGCAACTCCGTCTTGGTCAGTGTCTTGTTTTCTTTTTTCATAGTCAATGATTTTTATTGTACAATTCCATGGAATGGTATTTATCTACTGATGTTTCAGTACTGCAAAGTAAGTACATCACGTGATACCCTCCAAATTTTTCATCGTGAAATTGTCGATTATTAACAAATATTAACGCTAATACTGAACTTTCAGTATATAAACGCTCCATTTTGTACTGATACTTCAGTAGTTTATACCGATACCCTTGCTTTTTCCGCCGTGGGGTGGGTATAATATTATATGGGACCAATTATTGACGGGGATTTCAGTCAGTTGAGGTCCGCGCCATTCCTCCATTAACTCGTTGAAAAACTTCTCCATTAATTGTCATTAATCAACATTAATTCAGTCAGTTGAGGACGTGAATCTTCAATGAATCCAAATTAATCTTTGTACATTAATTGTCATTAATACCACACTTGTTAATTGGTACCTTCCGCCAGTTTTTGTATATATAACTCTCCCTCCCTCTTAGGGAGGGTCGGGGAGAGTCCTAAACTTCAATATGGAAATACTACTTCTGCCCATTTTAGGCTTTTTATTGAATATTAATCAATTTTTAATACCCAAAATGTAGGTCAATTCGATTATTTTACATAAATTTGCGGCCTATATTCAGGAAGTGTTTATTCTGGAAGATCAAGTACTTAATCCGAAGGGACTTCTGCCAAATCGTCTTTAAGGGAAAGAAGTTCCCACATATTATTCATATTATTCAAATTGTCAATGAAAAAGACCCCCAAAATCTTTTTGTTGTTCAGTATGATTTCGTTCGCCATGGCAGCATTTGCACAGGGACCGAACAATACAGGAACATACTATAGCAACGCAGACGGAAAGAAAGGTGCAGCCCTGAAGAGCGCACTGTACAGCATCATCAAGAGTCCAAAAGTAACCTCGTACGATGGTCTGATCAAGGCCTACGAGAAGACCGACACGCGTCCCGACGGCTGCGTGCGCGACTGGTACTCCAATGCCACCAACTACCGCCACGGCAGTGATGCCAACGGCAACTACAAGAAAGAGGGTGACTGCTACAACCGCGAGCACTCCGTGCCACAGAGCTGGTTCAGCAAGTCCTCGCCCATGAAGTCCGACATCGTGCATGTCCTCCCTACCGACGGATACGTCAACAACCGCCGCAGCAGTTACCCATTGGCCGAAGTGGGCGAAGTCGAATGGTCATCGGCCAACGGATATTGCAAACTCGGTTCATGCCGCACTCCCGGCTACACGGGCAAAGTCTTCGAGCCCAATGACGAGATCAAGGGCGACATGGCACGCATCTATTTCTATATGGTCACCTGCTACGAAGATCGGGCAACCGGTTGGGGACATGTCTTTTCGAACAACAAAGCCAAAGGATTCGATGATTGGTACATCGCCATGCTTTTGCGTTGGTCGAACGAAGACCCTATTGACGAGGTAGAATTGGCCCGAAATGAAGCGGTCTATCGCGTACAGGGAAACCGCAACCCCTATGTCGATTACCCTCATCTGGAGGACTACATCTTCGGCAGCAAAAAAGAGGAGGCTTTCAGTTATGACAACTACGTGAACGGAGGCGGCGATGTGCCTGGAAC
>JAILKE010000030.1 GCA_024694125.1 Bacteroidales bacterium | reverse complement strand
TGCCGGTTCTACCAGCTACGAGGCACACCAGTTCCTGCAGATTCCCGAGGATGTCGATCCCGGTGACTACCACTTTATGTTGCGCCTCACTGACCGCGCCGGCTGGCAACAGCTCAAGGCGGTCTCTATCAAGATTAAATAAAGAGCTTTCACTCTTCAATAAGCGGGATCTGTCGGTCCCGCTTATTTTTTAAACTTCGTACGATAACGATAACGAAAACAAAAAATCCGTTCCAATCCTTTTAATCCGTTCAATCTGCGTGCTTTCTAAGAGAACACGAATCAACCAAATTCAACGAAAATGTTAAGTTTTAATTCGTTTAAGTTCGGTGTTCCTTTATAATCCGTTCCTATCTCTTGTTTTTTAACAAAAAAATGTGGATATTTGCAGTCCGATATAGATAAGATTGAATTGTGAAGGATATAGAATATGAATAATACATTAGATTATATCATCTGGGATATCAATGAGAGCGAGGATGAGCTGCGCGCTCAACTTCAGCACCCAGAGTACTTCGCCGACAAAGTCGCCCGACTCAAGCCGGGTTCCAAGCGAATGCTCGAGGTGCTCGCCGTGCGTTGTGCCCTCAAACACCTGATGAATGGCGAGGAGCAGAAAGTCCTCTATGACGAGCACGGCGCACCCTACCTGGAGGGAGGTCCATTCTTGAGCATCAGCCATACTAACGGTTTCGCTGCAGTGGTCGTTGACGAAAAGGACAAAGTGGGTATCGACATAGAGCGCCTTGGCACCCGCGTGCAACGAGTGGTGGAACGTTACCTTACGAACAGCGAACTGCTCACGCTCCAGCTGGCTGCCGAACGCTGCGACTGGAACTGCCGCGGCATCATTGATCCCATGGACCTGTGCCTGCATCTGGCATGGAGCGCCAAGGAGGCTGCATACAAGGTACTCGGCCCCGACTACTATGACCTGCAGAACCTCACGCAGGTGACTCACATTGACTGGCTGACGCATCACCTCGCCCTCTCTGTCGCCAATCGCCCTAAACCTCTCAGTATCCGCATCGAGGCTACGATGGATTATGTCCTGGCAGTGTGCAGTGGCCCGATAGAGAGTAGAGGGTAAAGAGTAATGGGTAATGAGTAGTGTAGTTTGACTCGACGGACGATTGTGCCGATGCTGATGACCCTGCCGTTCCTTAACGTAAATATCGTTTCTATCGACTTTAAATTCCTATATATATATTATGGTTACCTTTCGTCCCGCCCAGCTTTCAGATTCCTATGCAGTGGCAAAGGGAGTGACAATGGCCTTGCACCTCGAAGAGCAAGAACAGCAGTTGCGATGGTTCGAGCAGATCTGTCGCCGTGATGACGTGCTCTACTCGTGGCGCAATGCCCTGCTGGCCGAGGAAGATGGTCAGGTCGTGGGGCTGTGCCTCTGCTATGACGGCGCAGACTATCACGAGACCCGCCTGCGAACCTTCGCCCTGTTGTCCGATGGTAAGGAAGGAGAGGAGGACAATATGGACCTTGCGCACTTTGAGGACGAAACGGGACCGGGCGAATATTATATCGATTCCCTCGCTGTATGGCCCGAATATAGGCGCAGAGGCATTGCCAGACAATTGATGATGCGTCAAATAGATGCAGGGAGGAAATTGGACGTTGTAAAAGCGACACTTCTCGTCGATCCGGACAATCCTTCAGCGCAGCAATTGTACCGTGAATGTGGCTTTCTGCATGAGTGTGAGGTATATGCGTTCGGACAGATATTTTGGAAATGGGAGCTGAAATACTGAGATTTACAATGGGTTAAGTGGCTGATTTTTAAACTCGACATTACAAAAACGGCGTTTTTTTACATGAGCGACTTTAAATACGTAAAAAAATAGCAAAAATATTTTGTGCGTACAAAAAATACGCATATCTTTGTAGCACATTTAGGGTTTTTACCATTTGGGTGTTTTATTTTTTATTTTGTAATGCTATGATTAATGTCTTTAAAAAAGTCTTGTTGACGGCTGCATGTGTGCTGTTCGTACAATTCACCTGCGCGCAGGAAAATGGCGCAGAACCAGTAACCACTAACCACGCTTCAAGCGAGGCTACTGTAGTCACCACGAGTGATCAAGCTGCTACTGTAGTAGCTCAGGAACTTGTAAATCAGAAGTTCTTGGTTACCTACAAGGTTAATGGTCGTGTGTATTATCAGCGTTCCGTTCCTTTCGGAACAATCATTGAAACCGTTGCTGCTCCTGTGAAGGAGGGTTTCGTATTCTCTGGTTGGAAGGACGCTCCGGCTACCATGCCGGCTCAGAACGTGGTAATCACCGGTTCTCTCGTCGCTGCAACAGAAGAACAGCCTACTCAGTCGGAGCTTTTGGCTAAGAAGTAATCTTACCTTTCGCGCCATCATACTGTCGCTAACCCAGTATCTGGCAAAAATCTAACCAACCACTACTTTTTTAGCTGACTAACCTTTAAGAAGTGGGCCCCTATCAGAAAATGGTAGGGGCCCACTTTTTGCGTGTGCCTCATTGTGCATACAGTAAAGAGGGTTAAGGTTAAAAGGTTAAGGTTTAATGACGGATTGTTGGGTATATGACTGTTTTTTTGTTATTTTGGGGAAGAAAATTGTTGTACATTGATAAAATATCATTATCTTTGTAGCGCCTTTGTATTGATTATTAAAAAGTGTACTCAACTCCGGTGGACATTAATTGACTGATATAGATGCTGAGTATTTCTTTATTATTCATTGGTTATTACGAATTATAGTGCTATGAAAGAACCTGGTTATGTATATATATTGACCAATCCAAGTTTTAGAGAGGATTGGATTAAAATTGGTATGAGTTCTCGTCCAGTTCCAGAAAGATTGAGGGAATTGGATAATACTTCTGTGCCATTGCCTTTTGAGATATATGCTACTTTGCGTACTGTTAAATTTGAAGCTGCAGAAAAACATATTCATAGGATGGTGGATAGGCTGACTGATTTGCGAATACGAAAAAATAGAGAATTTTTTAATATACATCCAGCTAAGGCGTTGGAGCTTTTTCGAGACGAAGCTGAATTATTAGATGATGCTTATATAGAAATATATAGGGATGGGAAAGTAGTGGATTCAACATCTTATATGTTTAATAGCGTTGCTAGAAATGGAGATGATTCTACCGAGGAGTCCTCTGATTTGAGGAATGTAAAATTGACTTCTTCTATTGTGAATGATAATTCGAAGTCGGGATATGATAATGAAGTTCAATCGTTGTCTGTTCGTGAAGAAAAACCTTTGTGGTCAGATAGTGATAATGAATCCGGTTTGGACGAAGTGTATTATCTCGAAGGTCGTAATTATAATGCTATTGGATTTTTTGACTATAGAAGTAATAAGATGCTGGTCAAGGCTGGGTCTGTTGTGTCTTTGGAAGAAACATCTTCTTGCCCAAATAAAGAAAAACGCCAAAAAATCTTGTCTAAAAAAGCAGAACGGACTTCTAATGGCTTTTTGATAAAGGAAGACTTGAGTTTCATTTCTCCAAGTGGTTCTTCTAGTTTTGTAATTGGAAGTTCAACTAATGGATGGAGAGAGTGGAAAGACAAAAATGGACTTCAATTGTTAGAGAAAAGAAATGCTCATTCGGAAAATTCTATTAATGAGACTCTAAATATTGAAGGTAATAATAAGTTGTCTTCAGATGAAGAAAATTCTATTCAATATATTGAAACTGAAGAAGCTAAAATAGAACAGGATAATGAAGCCGTCGTTGAGTTTGAATACTTCCTTGAAAGTAGTAAGTATCGGGCAAAAGGTATTTTCGATATAAGAACTAAACAATTCGTGGTTAAGGCTGGATCGATTGCTGCATTAGTCACTCAGTCGTCGTGTCATAACAGTGAATTGCGAATGAATATGTTAGATGAGCATACAGAGAGAGTTTCAAATGGATATGTTTTGAAGCATGATGTCATTTTTAATAGTCCAAGCGGAGCTTCTGTTTTCATCACTGGAAGTTCTACGAATGGATATAAGGTCTGGAAGAATAGGAAAGGACAGTCATTATCAGAAATATTAAAGGAATTATAGAGAGTCTTGTTGAGTCTTATACTCTGGACCTGCTTTATTATATGATAGAATTATAGTAATTACGATGAATCTGCTGATCAATAACCTTGAAGGGGCCTCTGCTGGAGAGTATGAATATGAACTTATATCCTTTGATTGGAATTTGAATTATGATTATAGCCAATTGGAACCGTTTCCAATTGTGAATGATGACACCAATCAAGGGAACTCCGGATATCCTTGTTTCGAATGTGATAAGGAGGGTGTTCCAATGGACCAGACTATTGAGGCAATTCGGAAAAGAGAAGAAATTATTGATGCGTTTTTCCGAAAGTGGTATGAAGAGCATCCCGCCAGGGAGGTTTACAACAATAGGGTCAATAATAGTATTTTAGTACGAAAGGTGTCAATTGATGAGGCAAAGCAGCATGCATCAAAGAGATATCTTTCGACGGTTGCGATAATTCATCATTTTGAAGAAATATTGGCCAATGCTATCTCTGTGGGTAAAACCGCAGTTAAGCCCAATGACCGAAATCAATCAAGTTTTGATTATATGTTGATAATGTCTTATCAATGTCAGAATATTGGGTTGGTAAAGTTGACGGTTGGAATAAGGAAGAAGAAAGCTGAAGATGGAGGTGCCCAAGAAATAATGACAGAATATGGTGTAAGTGTAATGCAAGATGGACATAAAATTGAGGTTCCGAGGAAGGCAGATAAGAAAAAGAAAAAAGCATCTCGCCATAGGTGAGATGCTGTATGTGTGCCCCAGATAATGCATAGCGCACTTTACTGTAATACAGTGATGCTACGGAGGCGACTTTTGGGGACTTGCACCTCTTTTCTTCGCTTTCATCGTGCGTATTATGCCTTACTTATCCGCCGCAAAGGTAGTGTAAATTATTGAATTATCCAAATATTGGACTCTAAAATTGGAAAATCATTGTTATTTTTAAAGTTCAATGGACCAAAACGGTTTAAGGTTTAAAAGTTTAATGGAGTATTGACCGATTCAAATTCCAAAGTGTGCCGTTGGTCGATTCAATTTCCACTGTGTGCTGTTGGTCGTAATTGTACTGCGTAACTTGGTAAATTGGGCAGCGGGCCGAAGGTCCGCGGGAATACAGACGGGGGCGTGAGCCCCCGCTTTCCACAGTATCACGTAGGAGATTGTATCGAGCGCCGAAGGTGCGACAGAAGGCATATTGCCACGGCAATATGCCGCGTTAAGCGAGGGTGGACAGATTGTGCAAAACGCAGATCACCGAACGATTCAGTCGCAAAACACCGAACGAATTGTCAATAATTAACCGAAAATTGTCAAAAAGTTTAATGTTTAATTGTGTATTGTCCGATAATATTAATGTCAATTAATGTACGAAGATTAATTTGTATCACTTGAAGATTCACACCTCAACTGACTGAATTAATGTTAATTAATGACAATTAATGGAGAAATCTAAAAAGTTTAAGGGTCGTCAATGGAGGATTGGCCGATAAAGAATATTGTCGGAGAGAAAAGAGGAAGGGTAGGCACCGCGAGATGCCTACCCTTCAAAAGAGTCATGACGGATATGAATTACATATTCATGCCACCATCGATCTGGATAACCTGGCCAGATACATAGCTGGACATATCAGAACCGAGGAACACACAGACATTGGCAATATCCTCAACCTGACCACCGCGGCGGAGAGGAATCTTCTTCATCCACTCATCACGGACAGCCTGAGGCAGCTGAGCAGTCATGGCAGTCTCGATGAAGCCAGGAGCAACGGCGTTGGCGCGGATACCCTTAGGACCCATCTCCTGAGCGATAGACTTGGCCAGGCCGATCATGCCAGCCTTAGAGGCAGAGTAGTTGCACTGGCCGGCGTTGCCGTGTACACCTACTACAGAAGACATGTTGATGATAGAACCACCCTTCTGGCGCATCATGATAGGTACGCAAGCGTGGATGAAGTTGAAGGCAGACTTGAGGTTGACGTTGATGACAGCGTCCCACTGAGCCTCGGACATACGGAGCATCAGGCCATCCTTGGTGATGCCGGCGTTGTTGACGAGGATATCGATGTGACCGAACTCCTCCTTGATCTTGGCTACGACCTGTTCGGTCTCGGCGAAGTCGGCGGCGTTAGAGGCATAGCCTACGCACTTTACTCCGTGGGCAGCGATCTCGGCTGCAGCCTTGTTGATGTTGGCGAGGTGCTCCTCGTTGAGTGCGAGGTCAGTGAATGCAATGTCGCAACCTTCGGAAGCGAACTTGTGGGCAATGGCATTACCAATGCCGCGTGCAGCTCCAGTGATGAGAGCTACTTTACCTTCGAGCAGTTTCATAATAAAATATTTTGTTTAATTTTTTAAAAAGGAAGTTACAAATTAAGGAAGGGAGTTGAGGCCGATAGTAATGATGGAAAATAGGCTCGACCATCGATTCAAACTACACTACTCATTACCCATTACCCTTTACTTTCTCCCCATTCTTCGTTGCTCTTGCTCCGTCCGCCGGGGTGAGGTTGGCGCACGATGCCGTAGAAGATCATGTTGAAGATAGACTGGCGGAGGCGGGAGGTGGGGACGCCCAGGGCGGTGAACTGACCGCGGATATTAGGGATGTCCAGGCCGCGCAGGGCATAGTGGATAGTGACGGCCACGACCGAGGCATTGTCGATGTCGAACGTGCCCTCGTCGATACCCTGCTGCAGGATGCTGCGCAGGAACGAGAGCTCGCGTGTGTCGAGTTTGCGGCGGGCGTGTTCCAGTTTGACGACGTCGCGGAAGAACGCGGCTTTGAGCGAGCCATTGCGTACCACGGTCTCCTTGACCGTGTCCAGACGTACCAGAATGTAAAGCTTGAGTTTTTCGTCGGCGGGAATCTGCAGGTTGAGGATTTCCTCAGTGTGTTCGATGATATGATTGGTCTCCTGTTCGAGCACCGCCATATAGATTTCGGTCTTCGACTTGAAGTAGGTATAAAGGGTGCGACGACCCTTGCCGGACAACTCTGCAATCTCGTTCATTGTAGTGCTGTCCACCCCTTTGCTCGCGAAGAGTTTGCGGGCTGCTTCAATCAACTCTGCTTTAGTGTTGCTCATTTTTTTAATTTGTGTGCAAAGATAAGATTTATTATTGATACGGCAATAACTTGTCATCCAAAAAATGTCGATTGTGGCTGATTTTTGCCTATAAATGGTGTTTTTCAACCAAAAAAATCAAAAATTCGACCACTATTCAGTACTTTTCGGTCCGAAAAATTGCGTTTATCATATTTATTTCATACATTTGCAGCAGGGTTTTTCACACAGGTCGAGGTAATCGCTGCCACAACTGCGCCAAAACCCGAAAATGTTATACCTATCTAGCTGGAATTACAGTTTTCATTGAACCGAACGTCCGGAATGGTCCGGATGTACAACAGAGAAAACTGAACAAGTTTGTACGAACCGAAAAATCTAATAAAATGAGTTATCTGAAGTTTGATAAGACTCTGCTGACTAATTTGGAGGAATCGCTTCCCATCGAATATTTGCGCACCAACAAGTATGGTGCCTACTCATCGACCACGGTGACAGGTTGCAATACGCGCAAGTACCACGGTCTGTTGGTCACCCCAGTGCCTGAATTGGACGACGAAAACCACGTGCTGCTCTCCTCGCTCGATGAGACTGTGGTGCAGCATGGGGCAGAGTTCAATCTGGGCATCCACAAGTACGACGGCGACAACTTTGCCCCACGTGGACATAAGTATATACGCCAGTTCAACTGCGAGACCATTTCGACCAATACCTATCGCGTGGGTGGAGTAATCCTGACCCGCGAGAGCCTGTTGGTCCAGAACGAACCGCGTGTACTGATCCGATATACGTTGGTCGAAGCACACTCCGAGACTACGCTCAAGCTGCGTCCGCAACTGGCCTTCCGCAGCGTGAATGAACTGACGCACCGCAACAACAACGTGAACTACGAGTACGAGACGGTGGAACAGGGTGTGGGCATGTGCCTGTATCCTGGTTATCCGACATTGTACATGCAACTCAGCAAGGAGTGCCGCTATCAGTCGTGCCCGGACTGGAACATCGGCGTGGAGTATCCGCGCGAGCAGGTGAGGGGCTACGGCTACAAGGAGGACCTGTTCATGCCGGGCTACTTCGAGGTGCAGATCAAGAAGGGCGAGAGCATCATCTTCTCCGCCGGACTGTCGGCCGTGAAGCCTGCCGGACTGAAGGGCGCCTTCACGCGCGAATTTAATGTGCGTCAGCACCGCGACTCATTCTTCAACTGCCTCAAGATATCGGCACAGAGCAATATACTGACCCGCCACAGCAAGGAGTACATCATAGCCGGTTGGCCATGGTTCAAGATCCGCGCCCGTGACACGTTCATCGCCCTGCCTGGATCGACCCTGATCATAGGCAGTGAGAAGGAGTTCGAGCAGATCATGCAGCCTGCCGTACAGGCACTGCGTCGGTATATGGCCGAGGGACTGTTGGACGATACCATACAGGAGATAGACGAGCCGGACATCCCGCTGTGGGCCATGTGGACCGTGCAGCAGTATGCCAAGTACGTGTCGCTCGACAAGGCCAAGGCCCTGTACGGCGAGTTCGTGCAGGACATCATCGACTACATCATCGGCGACCATGCGCCCGAACTGGACCTGCGCCCCAACGGACTGGTCTATTCACTGGGCGAGGACAAGGCGGTGACCTGGATGAACGCCACGGAGTTCGGTCATCCCATCACGCCGCGCAGTGGATTCATTGTCGAGTTCAATGCCCTGTGGTACAATGGACTGAAGTTCGCCATCGAGATGCTCCAGGGCGATGAGTCGGACGACGCCAAGGCACGCATCGAGCGTCTCTCGAAGTGGGCCAAGCGATATGAGGAGCATTTCCGCGAGGTCTTCACCGCGCCGGGCGGTTACCTGTACGACTATGTGACCGAGACCTACGCCGACGCCAGCGTGCGTCCGAATCAGCTCTTCGCCATCGGCCTGCACTACACGCCGCTGGACAAGCCTGCCCGCAAGGCTGCCCTGGACATGGTGACCAAGGAGCTGCTCACCCCCAAGGGTATCCGTTCGCTCACGCCCAATGCCGGACTGTACCGACCCTACTATGTGGGCAATGCCACGGAGCGTAACTATGCCTACCACAACGGAGCCTGCTGGCCCTGGCTGCTGGGTATATACACGGAGGCCTATCTGTCGGTCTTCACCCGTTCGGGTGTGGCCTTCATCATGCGCCGCCTGATGAGTTACGAGGAGGAGATGTCGCGTCACTGCATCGGTACGCTGTCGGAGGTCTTCGACGGCAATCCTCCATTCAGCGGCCACGGTGCCCAGTCCCTCTCCATCAACCAGGCCGAGGTGCTGCGAGCCATCCGCATTGTCAATGACTACGAGCCTGATGCCGACCTGCGTAAGTCGGTCAAAGGAGTGATGCCCACTGCGGGCAGCTACTGAATGCCCATATTCTCATGACACGGGGCACAATGATTGGTCCCGAAACAAAAATCCAAACACAGAATTGTACAAATAACTACAAAATAGGGGGCGGCCAGGACTCCCCCCTTGATAATAAATCTGACTATTTATGAAAGCATTAATGTTTGGCTGGGAATGGCCACCACATATCCTCGGAGGATTAGGACCTGCATCGTACGGCATCGTGCGAGGCGTGGTCAACACGGGGGAGTGCGACGTGACCTTCGTCCTGCCAAAACCGCAAGGCGACGAAAAGAAGGATTTCGTCCACATCATTGGTGCAGCCAACACACCCGTAGTGTGGCGTGACGTAGATTGGAACTACGTGCAGCAGCGCTACGGTTACTGTATGGATCCGCAGGAGTACTACGACCTGCGTAATTGTATCTATGCAGACTTCAGCAACCTCTATACTAACGATTTGGGCTGTATAGACTTCTCGGGCCGATACCCGAAGAATCTATTGGAGGAGATCAACAACTATTCCATCGTGGCTGGCGTGATAGCCCGCAAGGAATCGTTCGACATCATTCATGCGCACGACTGGCTCACTTACCCCGCCGGCATCCATGCCAAGCAGGTGAGCGGCAAACCGCTCGTCATCCATGTGCACGCCACTCAGTATGACCGTACCCGCGGCATGTGCGACTCGGGCGACCCTACTTTCCAGATTGAGTTGGATGGCATGAACCACGCCGACCTCATCATGTGCGTGTCGGAATTGACGCGCCAGACGGTCATCAACAAGTATCACCAGGACCCCGCCAAGTGTATCGCCATGCACAATGCCGTCGAGCCTATGAGCCCCGAGGTACTCAACATGGACGCCAAGCGCGGCACGGACGAGAAGGTCATCACCTTCCTGGGACGAATCACGGCACAGAAGGGTTGCGAGTACTTCGTCGAGGCTGCTGCCCGCTGTCTGCAGAAGGCGCCCAATGCCCGCGTCGTGATGGCTGGCAACGGTGACCTGATGGAGCCGATGATCCGACTGGTGGCCAAGAAGGGGTTGGCTGACCGCTTCCACTTCACGGGCTTCCTGCGCGGCAAGCAGGTATATGAGATGTTCAAGGTGAGCGACGTCTATGTCATGCCTTCGGTATCGGAACCGTTCGGCATCTCGCCCCTCGAGGCGATGCAGTGCGGCGTGCCGAGCATCATCTCCAAGCAGTCCGGCTGCGGCGAGATCCTGGATAACTGTATCAAGGTCGATTACTGGGACATCGACGCTATGGCCGATGCCATGTACTCGCTCATCACCTACCCGACGTTGCACAAGTATCTGCAGGAGTCGGGCCGTAACGAGGTGAACCAGATCACTTGGGAGAAGGTGGGCCGACGTGTGGTCGATGCCTACAAACGTCTGCTGGGATGGAGTTAAGGGTGAAAGTTGAGAGTAAAGGGTAAAGAGTAGAGAGTAGTGTCGTTTGAATCGACGGACGAAACCATAGCCTTTATTTTCCTGTTTCTCCTTTAACATCCAAGAATTCAACATCCCAAGTAATACTCCTTAACAATAAAAAAATATAATCCTCACAATATTATGAAAAATGTTTGTCTGCTGTTCGAGATTCATCAGCCATTCCGTCTGAAGAAGTATCGCTTCTATGACATCGGCGCTGACCACTATTATTACGACGATTATGCCAACGAGGAGATTCTGAAGCGCAATGCCTATCAGAGCTATATCCCCGCTGCCAAGATGTTGCTCGAGATGATCCGACAGAGCCACAACGAGTTCAAGGTGGCACTGTCTATTTCGGGTGTAGCCATGGAGCAGTTCGAGATGTACTGCCCGGAGTTCCTCGACTGTGTGCGCGAGTTAGTCGCTACCGGTTGCTGCGAACTGTGCTGCGAGACGTTCTCGCACTGCCTGTCATCGCTGGTCAATGTCGATGACTTCAAGATTCAGGTCGATCTGCATCGCAAGATTATATACGAGACATTCCGCTACGAGCCACGTACCTTTGTCAATACGGGCTTGATCTATAATGACGAGATTGGAGCCGAGGTGGCTTCCATGGGTTTCCGCGGCATCATCACCGAGGGTACCAAGCACGTGCTCGGTTGGCGCAGTCCTAACTTCATGTACACTACGACTGCATCGAAGGATGTCGGTCTGCTCTTCCGCAATACGAAGTTGAGTGAGGATATCTGCCAGAACTTCCAGGGCGGACTCGATGCCGACACCTATACCAGCTGGATAGCCGGCGGTCCTGAACAGGAGACGGTGTGTGTCGTAGCTATGAACTTCGACGTCATCGGCGGTATCCATCCTGCTTCATCGGGCATATTCGAGTTCTTCAAGGCTCTGCCTCACTTCGCCGAACAGAAGCAGATCCGCTTCGTCAGCCCGGGCGAGGCTTTCGACAATATTCCATCGGCTTCGCCAGCTGCCGTCGGCCACGCCATCAGTTGGGACGGCTACGACAAGGACGTCAGTTCATGGATGGGCAATGACCTGCAGAATGAGGCGTTGCGTGCCGTGTATTCTATCTTTGAGCGCCTCCAGTTGTCCAAGAACTCTATGCTCAAGCAGGACTACGCCTATCTGCTCTCGGCGGACCACTTTAAGTTCATGTCCACCAAGCAGGGCGCCTATGTTCCGTTCTCTCCATACGACAGTTCGTTCGATGCTTTCACCAACTACATGAATGTCATCAGTGATATGGAGATCCGCCTGAACCAGGAGTTCCCTTCTTCGGTCGATAACGAGGAACTGAGTGCTCAACTGCAACTCATCGAGAATCAGGGCAAGGAGATCGAACGCCTCCAGGCTAAGATTGCCCGACTGGAGGGCAAGAAGTCTGGCTCTGCCAAGTCTGCTAAGTCTTCGGCCAAACCAGCCGCCAAACCTTCCGCCAAGAAGTAACTCTCCGTTCATCGGAATCAACAATAAACATTTAGGTCGGTCCGCATCCTTTGCGAACCGACCTGATATTTTTTAAAGTTCTCCATGAAACTTTAATTCCGTTAGTTGTTTTTTTGTAATTCAACAGTAGCCAGCCGAAACGCCTTTCCGTTATCGTCTTCGTTTTCGTACGAAGTTCTTTCTCCATTAATTATCATTAATAAACATTAATTCAGTCAGTTGAGACGTGAATCTTCAAGTGATACAAATTAATCTTTGTACATTAATTGACATTAATTCAGTCAGTTTTTTTGTACTTCAAAAGTAGCCAGCCGAAACGCTTTTTCGTCTTCGTTTTCGTTTTCGTACGAAGTTCTTTCTCCATTAATTGTCATTAATAAACATTAATTCAGTCAGTTTTTTTGTACCTCAACAGTAGCCAGCCGAAACGCTTTTTCGTTTTCGTCTTCGTTTTCGTACGAAGTTTTTTTCTCCGGTTTTTGTATATATTACTCCCCCTCCCTCGTAGGGAGGGTTGGGGAGAGTCCTAATTATTACTCTCCCTCCCTTGTAGGGAGGGTTGGGGAGAGTCCTAATCCTTAAACATTTCATTCCCTTTCCTTTCCCGGCATAGCGGTTCGAGGCGGGCTACCAGGCGGTCGAGGGTGGGTCCGATGCTTCGGGCATGGACAGGACAGACCGAGACGCACTTCATGCAGCCGATGCAGAGGGCGTTGTCATTGCCCTGAAGGTGATCCAATGGGATGGCTCCCGCGGGGCATAGGTCGGCGCAGGTACCACATCCAGTACAAGAGTCGTCGGCAGTGGGGAAGGGTCCGGAACCGCCCTGCTTGTAGGGACGATTGCCTGGCAGATGCAGGGGGTGGAAAGCCCCGGCTGCAATATCGTTCATGATGGCAACTCCGAACGATGCGAGTTCGGTTGCATCGGCCTCGTCCGGACGGCCAGCTCCGTACATACGGCAGATGCTGTGTTCGGCTATGGCGGCAACGGCAGCGATGACCTGGAACCCCATCTCGGTGGCGACATCCTGCATCTCGACCAATGCGTCGTCGTATGCTCGGTTGCCATACACGGCTACGACGGCACACTTCGCTCCGTGGGACACGATGTTGCGGAGACGGGCCACAGCCAGGGCAGGGACACGTCCCGCATAGACGGGCATGGCGATCACAGCCAGGTCCTCGGCCTTGATGTCTGGATAATTGATGCGGTCAGCAGGGACGCACAGTTCGGTCACACGGCTCTCGTGTCCCATATTCTGACAGAGGAGCTCGCACACACGACGAGTCCCTCCCGTTGGGCTGAATGTAATCTGATGGATGGTCATATCCATGAGGAAATAAATAGAGGTTTATAGGAGTTATTGGAGTATAGAGAGCCCGCAGTTTGCTCTCTTTCGGATACAAAGGTAATAAAAAAGTTCGAAATACAGGCTATTTTATCGAGAAAAAGTATAGATTTCTCCCCATAACCGTGAAAAATGTCCTATGCGCGATCAGCACGCACCAAGTTCGGTCAGTTGATGGGTCAGTGCAAGGCCTGGTTGGCGGAGAACAAGCCTTCGGCCACTCAACCTAAGGGTACCGAGCTCTACCAGCAGACCATGGCAGCCTACAAGTCGCAGCACCGCATCGGCCGCTTCAACGCCTACATCGTCAAGCACGTCCTCAAGGCAGATGAGACCAACCCACAGGGCGGCAACGGCGGCTCAACCGGCGGAGCAGGCGACCTCGGATAATCGCCAATATCCCTCATCCCGCAATTATTGGACTTCACCCCGTCTGGCATACGAGCCAGGCGGGGTGAATCGTTTAATATGAATACAAAAGCGGAGGAGCTAATGTCGCTTATTTGTATCTTACATATAAGCGCTACAAAAATGTTTTTGCTTTGTCTATCGTACTAATAAAAAGATGCCGACGGCCATCGCCATCGGCATCCACTTTATCTTACAGCCTCACCTTGACCGAACGGCCTTCGGCAGAGACGACATAGACCTGTCCCGCCGGCAGAGCGATCTGCTCGACATCGGACTTCACCTGCACTTGAGTGACGAGGGAGCCGTCGGTGCCATGCACGGCAATGATGCCGCCCCGCGTCAGACCTATCACCTTGACTCCCTGGCCCGTAGGCAATACGCGCAACTGCGGAGCGTGCATATCCTCGATGCCCGAAGGATCGGCCTCGAACGTGACGGAGAGAACAGCCTTGCCCGTGACGGCTGGCG
>JAILKE010000002.1 GCA_024694125.1 Bacteroidales bacterium | reverse complement strand
AATTAGCGAATTCATAGAATGTGGTCAGAAATAGCAAAAGGATGCAACACACGTTACACCCTTTATTCTTATAATTCTAGTATTTTATTCAAGACTATTGGTCTATTTCTGGTCGAACAGCTTTCTATGAATTCTCTAATTCTAGTATTCTTTTCAAGATTAGTAGGTCTATTTCAGGTCGAACAGTTTTCTATGAATTCTCTAATTCTAGTATTCTTTCAAGACTAGTAGGTCTCTCTAGTCCGTGTTCTATGAATTCTCTAATTCTAGTAATTTTCTCTTCGAGTAGGGAGTGGAAACTGTGGCTTTAGTGTGCGAATAGATGTATGATACAGTTGGGAATACAATTCGTTAGTGTCGAAAATTGCCTATTTTGGGCCAAAAATGGAGTAAAATGGTGTGTATTTACATTAGTTCTATGAATCAGGAAGTTAGATAATATAGTGCTGGTCGGAAAGTGCCATTTTGGTGTTGCGAAGATAGGATTGATATGCTGGATAGCATAATTCGACTATATAGAGTCATACACAATTTGGCGCAAATTATGGGGGGAAGATGTTTCAAGCTGATGTGGGCCTCTCAGAGCTGATGTTTACATACCAAAACAGAGTCATCGGGGACCTGTGCGGAGCAGATCCCCGATGGTTCAGTCATTGCCGGGTGCGGGTTGGGAGGCACGGCTCAACTTGCGGAAGACATAGGCGGGAAAGGTGCCTATCTCCTGTTGGTGGCGGAACTCGTAGTGGAAGAGATAGTATTCGATGCTGCCGAGTTGTCCGTCGTAGTCGCGACCTGGGCGGTTGGCGGCAAACCACCGGCGGACTGCCTGGGAGGTGGCAGCAAAACGCTGGCGGTTGAGTTGCGCCTGCGGGGTAGCTGCTGCTTTCGTGGTTCGGCGCGAGACCAGATAGACCTTACCCGTTATTCGGTTGGTTCGCATATAGGTGCCGTCGGCACTGCTCACTTTGCCTGAGATATTCGAGATCAGGCTGCTCGTCTTTACTATTGCCATATCGGTTTGTTTATGTTAGTTGGTTTTTCGGCTGCAAAGGTAATGCTTTCTCCCGGACTGCCCAAATTTTTTCTGTTATAGTTTTGCCTATACTTGGCTATACTTCTATATGGGTCAATATGTTACGCTATGCTTTCGTCCCTCCTTCCCCCTTCCTGCCCCATCGTTTCGGTATCACTACTCTCATATCTCTGCCCGCTCACCATCGGCTCGCGATCCCCTCAGGGTTAGTGTACGATTCGATAGGGATTACCAATCGCACTCCAATCGCATTCCAATCGCACACCAATCGCATAGTGAGTATTAGAGTAATGGGTAAAGGGTAAAGGGTAAAGAGTAGTGTAGTTACAATCGACAATCGGGAACAAAAACGGCAAAGCTGTACGAAAACCATAACGAAAACGAAAAATCCGTTCCGCGTTCACTTCAATGGGAAGGGCCAACACGAGCGTAGCGAATATTAACAGCCCATTGGGCTATTAACACAACGTATTAACACAACGTATTAACACGGAGTGCGAAGCACGAAGTATTTAACACAACGTTGTTGAAAACTTGCTGAGAATCGAGTTATTTACGGGTTATTAACAAGTAATACGGAGTTTTGAACAGTTATCAACAAGTAATTAACGATGATATGAGTAAAAGGTTAATAGTTTAAGGGTTAAGGGTTATGGTTTAATGGTTAATGAAGTTTCGCAATTTCCATTGATTTTGGTGCTGCCCTTGCGTCCTCCCATTATCTCATTGTGACCCAGGGCGTTGCCATGGGCTAAGAGGTGTTGCCCCTGCGGGGCGCTCCCATCCCATCTTAATATAATGTCCCCAAAATAATTCTTATAATTCTTATAATTCTCTAATTCTAGCAAACAAAGAAATTCTTATAATTCTCTAATCCTAGTAAACAAAGAAATTCCTATAATTCTCTAATTCTAGTAAACAAAGAAATTCCTATAATTCTCTAATTCTAGTAAACAAAGAAATTCTTATAATTCTCTAATTTTAGTAAACAAAAATCCAGTAATTCAATAAATTCTAGTAGATATAAATGAAGTGTCACCTGCTGAATTAGTTTTGTTACTATTTACCATTGTACACATAGTTACGGAACAGCCAATCTTTATTTTGAGTAGTAGGAGGTACGTCAATGCTTTTTAGTGGAGAGAAAGTGATCAGATTATTCGAATAACGGGTCAAATAATTCACATCCGCTTCGGTATTCACAGTCCCATTCTTCTTCATATTACTGATGACATTAGTAATAAACCTGTACTCTTTCTCGGGGAAAAGACTTTGCAAAGCTTTCAGTTTGTGACTGGAATACCTGATGTCCAGTTCGTCTCCATTCAGAATAATGAGGCCTACGCTGATCTGCTCAGAAATCTCTGGGCGAATCGCTGCATAAATGATGCTATATCTTAAATTATCCATTACTTATATTATCTTTCAATTGTTCAACAAAATTGTCCCAAACACCAGCAATCCATTCTGGAGCAAATAATTGAGTCAGTTTATTTCCTACAACTTGATGGGGGACGTTCCACTCAACAGGTAATACAGACAAAATACCGTTTACATTCAATTTGCACCTTTCTACATTATGTAAATAAGTATCCTTCAAACCACTTAAATCAACTGTTGAGCAATCCCTTCCAGCTGACAAATGACGAAAAAGGTCAGAGTACAGAATACTATCAGTTGAAGTCAGTTGAGACAAAGGATAATCGAAAGTCGCTGTATTCAATATACAACCATAATCGATAGAGATGAATCTGCTGTTTATTACATCATATAACAGGTTGGCGTTATTGGCATTTCTATCCTCATTAGCAATCCAAAAATCAAAAAGTGCAATAGTAATCAGTTGCTGAAAAACTGCATCAGTAGATTGGATATCACATATAGAAGAGGGATTGACATCTATTACTCCTTCTATCTTCTTGCTTCCCAATGAAGTTGCATTCACACTATGTTGTAATCCAATGGGCCAATGTCCCTGCTTGATGTTGACAAAAGCAATATCTGGACTTGCAAAATTCCAAAAGGAAGCCATTGACGAACCTACCAGTTCACATACCAACTTGTAAGCAGCCAAAGATGTGCGCATATATTTGCATATATACGCATTCATATCCGAACAGGTTGCCAACACGGGTTCTTCGCCTGTCCGATAGTGATGTTCGATAAGTTTGACACTATCCAACTGCGGAATTGCCATATTCAATATCTAATTAACTGTTACTTAATGTTGAATCACTACTTTGAGATAATTATTACCGAAATTTGTAGGTACAAAGATAATTAATAATCTGTTAATTGAATAAATTTTGACAAAAAAAATACTTCCACCTCAATTAAATTGCTTAAATGATGACAAAATTAACTACTTTACCGAGATTTTATGATAAAAGTGCATTGCCTCGAGTTCGCCGGAGCTCGCATTATACTGTGTGGTAAGACAGAAAGGACTCTCCCCGACCCTCCCTGCGAGGGAGGGAGAGTAATATATACAAACACTGGCGAAAGATACCAATCGACAAGGGTGGTATTAATGAAAATTAATGTACAAAGATTAATTTGTATCACTTAAAGATTCACGCCTCAACTGACTGAATTAATGTTGATTAATGATAATTAATGGAGAATATTTAAAGTTTAAGAGGGTAAGAGTTTATGGTTTAATGGAGGAATGGTGGGAACCCGATTGATTTATGGTGCTGCCCTTACAGGCGACCTCGCCTAACACACTGTGACCCAGGGCGTTGCCCTGGGCTGATAGGTATTGCCCCTTCGGGGCGCTCCCATCCAGTCATACCGTAAACGCGTAACAACCATAATTCCTATAATTCGATAAATTCTAGTAAAATTTCTAGTTCGGAGTAATTCGTTTAATAGAGATCAAGAGGGAAACTTCGTATAATTTAGTTTAATTCGGTGTTTCTTGAAAAAATTCCTATAATTCGCTAAATTCTAGTAGATATATAATTCCTATAATTCGATAAATTCTAGTAAAATTTATAGTTCGGAGTAATTCGTTTAATAGAGATCAAGTGGATAACTTCGTATAATTTAGTTCAATTCGGTGTTTCTTGAAAAAATTCCAATAATTCTATTTCAGGGATTGTATGGCGGAGCCGATGTGGTCAATGATGTCGGAAGGGAGGAGCGATTCGAGTGCGCCGATAGAAGGGATGGAGAGGTCGGCGGCGAGGGCATGGATAGAGACCCCGAGGATGGCGGCCTGGGCAGGAGAATAGTGCTGAGCCATGAGGCCGAGGATGATGCCCGTGAGGACATCGCCGCTGCCACCGACGGCCATGCCGGGGTTGCCGTATTGCGTATTGACGAAGAGAGGGGCGTCCGGACAATGGACGCGCGTGTGGTGGCCCTTCTCGACCACGACGAGGCCATACTGCGCAGAGAGTTGTTCCGGAGCGATGGCGAGGCGATGGAGCTCACCCGCATTGGGCGTGAGGACCGAACCGGCAGGGACGAGCGGCAACCAGTCGGGGTGCAGGGCAAGGATATTGAGCGCATCGGCATCAATGACCATAGGACGGGACCACTCCTGGAGCAGGTCGTGGAACATCTGCTGCACTGGCTGCTGGGTGGTGAGGCCAGGACCGACGGCAACGACATCGGTGCCGCGCGGCAGAGAGACGTGCGTGACGAACTGCTCGTCCTGGTCCGTCATGCACTTCGCCTCGGGGATGCCCAACTGCATAATCTCGTAGCCGCACTGGGGAACATGGGTCACCAACAGTCCCACGCCACTGCGCATGCAGGCCCGGGCGCTGAGCAATGCAGCACCCATCATTCCTTTGCTGCCGGCTATGAGCACGGCTTCACCATAATCGCGCTTCTGACTGTCAGAGGGGCGCGTGTGCAGAGCGAAAGGCATTTCGCAATTGATAATTGATATTAAAAGAAAGTACAAAGTACAAAGTGACAAGGACGATACAAACTCCTATACTTTAGGTCCTCGCAGCGCATAGAACGATTGACAATCGTTCAGAGATAAGGCGAGAGATTAGTTCTCGCCTTTGGGTTCAGATTGAGCTGGTTGGGGTGCGGCGCTGGTGGGGTTATCGCCCTTGGGGCCTTTAGCGGCCGAAGGCCTTCTACCGGACCTGGTCCTTTTAGCGCTCGAAGAGCTTTTAGCGTCCTCCGGGCTTTTCTCGCCCTCAGGGCCATTAGCTGCCGAAGGCCTTTTACCGGACCTTGTCCTTTTAGCGCTCGAAGAGCTTTTATCGCCCCTTGGGCCTTTCGCGTCCCTTGGGCTTCTCGCGCCCCTCGGTCCGCGTTGGCCACGTCCGCCGCGACCGCCACGACCAACATTGGCCATAACCTCAGCCTCGTCACAACCGCCCATCGAGGCGGGAACAGGGATGCGCTCCAGGGTCTTCTCCAAGAAACGTTCCAGTTCGACGAACTTCTGGATCTCGCGATGGTCATTGGCCGAAACGAAAGTGACGCTCTCGCCATCGGCATCGGCACGGGCAGTACGGCCCACACGGTGGACATAGTCCTCGGGGTCGTGCGTCATGTCGAAGTTGATGACCAACTGAATGCCGGAGATGTCGATGCCGCGCGAGACGATGTCGGTGGCAACAAGGACATTGACGCGGCCAGCCTTGAAGGCATTGATGGTCTCCTCACGGTCGCGCTGCTCCAGGTCGCTGTGCATGGCTGCGACGAGGAAACCTTTCTTGCGCAGGGAGATGACCACGTCCTTGACCTTGACCTTCTTCGAGACGAAGACCACGGCGCGGCGGTCGGGGTTGTGGAGCAGCTCGTCCTTGACGAAGCCGTCGGGTTTGCCGCCGAAGAACTGCTTCAGCACGCGGATGACCATCTCGGTCTTCTGCGGCTCGTAGCAGATGCAGGCCTGCTGGCGGATCTTGTCGGCAGGTTTGGAGACCGCAATCTTGACCATGGTAGGGTGCCACATGATGGCCTCAGCCAGGCGCTGGGTCTTGGGTGGCATGGTGGCGCTGTAGAGAATCTTCTGGCAGTCGTTGGGCAACAGTTTGGCTATCGCCATGATATCGTCGTAGAAGCCCATGTCGAGCATACGGTCGGCCTCGTCCAAGACGAAGAAAGCGACCTGGCTCAGATCGACATAACCCAGGTTGATGTGCGCCAACAGTCGGCCAGGAGTGGCAATGACCACATCGGCACCACGCTGCAGGCCGCGCTGCTGTTCGGCGAAGTCGCGTCCCTCGCCGCCGCCATAGACAGCAACGCTCGAGGCATCGACGTAATAGCTGAATCCCTGCATCTGCTGGTCAATCTGCTGTGCCAGCTCGCGCGTGGGAGCCATGATCACGCAGTTGATAGCATCGTCGGGATAACGATAACGGTTGAGGTTGGAAAGAATAGGGAGCAGGTAGGCGGCAGTCTTGCCCGTACCTGTCTGTGCCACGGCGATCACATCATCGCCCGCCAGCACCGGTGGAATGGCTTGCTCCTGCACAGGAGTACACTCGCCATAATGCATAAATGAGAGGGCATCGAGTACGCCCTCATCCAGATCGAGTTCGTTGAAAGTCATAATGTCAAAGGCGGGCACGGGCACAATGTTTGTCAGTACCATGGCATACCCTGGTTTGCCCCATATCGGGCGTTAATGAAATATAATACAGGCGCAAAGATACGTTTTTTTTGAGAAACGGACGTAATAAATTGGAAACAAATTGTATCTGCTCGCCCAAAAATGCCGTGAAAGGTCGCAAAGTAGAATGTACAGGGAACTAAAAAGAGAGGTAGGCCGCTGTCAGTCGGTATCGCTCTCGTGCCACAGACGGCCGGGCGGTATCAAGTCGGGTACTTCGGGGTGGAACCGTTCGCCCAGCGAGAGGTGGAAACCGGCGGAGAGGAGTTGGCGGGCGAGTTGTGGCCCCTTGCGGAAACCGTGGATGATGACCGGAGTAGAGGGGTCCGAGAGCACACCCGCCTGGCGGCAGCATTGTTGCATCTGGGACCACAAACCGACACAATGGATGATGACCGGCAAGTGCAACCGATGCGCGACCGAAAGCGCCACACGGAAAGCCTCCATCTGCAGGGCAACTGGGGTGGAACAACGGTTGTCCAGACCGCACTCACCGATAGCCAACAGGTGGGCATCGGACTGCAAGAGAGGGATAGCCGAGAGGAAATCGGAGATGGAGACAGGAGCATCGGGAGCCAGGGAGGACGATGGTGCAGACGATTGTCCATCAGACAGATACCACGGATGCAGCTGCAGACTGTAGGGCGTGGTGCATCCAGCCAACGCCAGTCGGGGCGGCAGCGAAAGGATGGCATCGGGACGGCCCGGTGTGTGCGTATGTACGTCGGTGATATAGTCAGGAATATGCATAGCGCAAAGGTACATATTTTGAGAGTTACCGCCAAATATCGGAGCAAAAATATGCGATTTCGTACACAATATTTGGAAAATAATGCAAAAATAATTATCTTTGCGGCCTAACAATCTTATAGCTTATGCGCGAAGATGAAGATATAATCGATGAAGGCCAAGACGATACGGCATCTAAAGAAACAAATACAGAAACATCGGATGATGCCGAATTCATCGAGACCGACGAAGATATAAACCCCAGCAACAACAACTATCAACCCCACAATGACGACGAGGATGGTGACGACAAGATTCACCACCTGGGCGGCATGTACCAGAACTGGTTTCTGGACTATGCATCGTACGTAATACTGGAACGTGCGGTGCCTAACGTCGTGGACGGCCTGAAGCCTGTGCAACGACGCATACTGCACGCCATGAACGTGATCGATGACGGCCGGTACAACAAGGTCGCCAACATCGTGGGTCAGACCATGGCATACCACCCGCACGGCGATGCCTCAATAGGCGATGCACTGGTACAGCTGGGACAGAAGGACCTGCTCATCGACACGCAGGGCAACTGGGGCAACATACTGACCGGAGACTCGGCCGCCGCCCCACGTTACATCGAGGCACGACTGTCGAAGTTTGCCCTGGAGGTGGTCTTCAACAACAAGATTACCCCGTGGCAGCTGTCGTACGACGGCCGCAAGAAAGAGCCTATCAACCTGCCGGTCAAGTTCCCGCTGCTGCTGGCACAGGGCGTGGAGGGTATCGCCGTCGGTCTGTCGAGCAAGATATTGCCGCACAACTTCAACGAACTGCTCGATGCCTCGATCGCCTACCTGAGGGGCGAGGAGTTCGAGATTTACCCCGACTTCCCCACCGGCGGCCTGATAGACGTGAGCAAGTACCACGACGGACAGCGCGGCGGATCGGTCAAAGTGCGCACCCGCATCGAGAAGATTGACCAGAAGACCCTGCGCATACTGGACGTGCCGTTCGGCAAGACGACAGACTCGCTCCTGGAGAGCATCAAGAAGGCCAACGACAAGGGCAAGATCAAGATCCGTAAGTTCGACGACTACACCGCCGACCACGCCGAGATAGTGGTGCACCTGATGCCAGGCGTATCGAGCGACAAGACCATCGATGCCCTGTACGCATTCACCGACTGCGAGGTCTCCATCTCGCCCAACTGCTGCGTGATATGCGACAAGAAACCGCACTTCCTCACCGTGAGCGAGGTGCTGCGCCGGTCCGCCGACACCACCAAGGAACTGCTCCGCCAGGAACTGAACGTGCAGCTGAACGAACTGAACGAACACCTGATGGTCATCTCGCTGGAGAAGATCTTCATCGAGGAGCGCATTTACAAGGACAAGGAGTACGAACAGGCCAAGGACCTGGACACCGCACTGGCTCACATAGACCGCCGTCTGGACCCATACAAGCCCGACCTGGTGCGCGAGATAAACCGCGACGACCTGCTCCGACTGGAGGACATCAAGATGTCCCGCATCCACAAGTTCAGCAGCGACAAGGCCAACGACGACATCACATCGACCAAGAAAAAAATACGCGAGGTGGAGAAGAACCTCAAGCACCTGGTCGAGTACACCATCAAGTGGTTCGAACACCTCAAGGAGAAGTACGGCAGCCGCTACCCCCGTCAGACGGAGATACGCAGCTTCGACTCGGTCGATGCAACGAAGGTCATCGAGAGCAACCTCAAGCTGTACCACAACAAGGAGGACGGCTTCATCGGCACAGGCCTGAAACCGTCGGAGTCGGAGTTCGTCTGCAACTGCTCCGAAATAGACGAGATCCTCGTCATATACGGCAACGGTCAGTACAAGGTGGTCAAGGTGGCAGACAAGATATTCGTCGATAAGGACGTGCGCCACATCGACGTGTACCGCAAGAGCGACCAGCGCACCATATACAACGTCGTGTACCGCGACGGCAAGGGCAACATGGCGCCCTACTACATCAAGCGATTCAACATCACTTCGGTGCAGCGCGACAAGATGTACGACATCACGCAGGGCAAACCGGGATCGAAGTTGGCCTATATGTCGGTCAACCTGAACGGCGAGGCTGAGGTGCTGCGCATCACCATCAAGAGCCTGAACAAGGCCGCCCATACGAAGAACTTCGAACGCGACTTCGCCGAGATTCCTATCCGTGGCCGCGGTACCAAGGGACTGCTGCTGACACGCGCCGAGGTGAAGACCATCACGGTCAAGGAGCACGGCGGTTCGACCCTGGGCGGACGTCCCGTATGGTGGGACCCCGACGTGCAGCGCATCAACTACGACAAGCAGGGACGCTACCTGGGCGAGTTCCAGAGCAACGACCACATCCTGGTGGTGCTGGACAACGACGAGTACTACATCACGTCGTTCGACGATACGAACCACTTCGAGACCAACGTGCGCCGCATCGAGAAGTACGACCCGCACAAGGTGTGGACCATCGTGATGAAGGACGGCGAGACGAAGCTGCACAACATCAAGCGATTCGTGCTCGATGCCCGCGCATCGAAGCAGAACATGCTGGGCGACCCGGAGCGATTCAGCCACGTGCTGGTCACCGACACGCCCTACCCAAGGCTGAAGTTCACCTTCGCCAAGCCGGATGACTTCCGCGCCCCTGTCGAAATCGAGGCGGAGGAGTTCATCCAGGTGCGCAGCGTCGGTACCAAAGGTAAGAAAGCGGCTCCATGGAAGGTGGCTACCGTCGAGGAACTGCCCCCGACCAAGCAACCTGCTCCCGACCCCAATGCCCAAACACCATCGGAAGATGAAGACAATGAAAACAATGATGACAAGACTAACGGCGACGCTGATCCTGAGTCTCTGTTCTAATGTGCTGTGCCTGCCTCTGACTGCCCAGTCAGAACAGGCACAGTCTGCATTGACCCTGCCCCAGCCCCGCCCCGTGACATCGACCCTGTGCATGGGCATAGGCGGCGCCACGGTACACGATACCTACCTCACCAACCAGGTGTACGAGGGTAAGTCGCTCAACATCGACTACCACCGCAACCGTCTGTGCAGCCAGCGCCGATGGGACAATGACCAGTGGGCATCGCTCTCGTACACGGACAGCGAGGACCGGACATCGAACATGACATCGATGATGACGCTCCGACTGCGCTACCACTATGCCAAGCACCGCACATGGACGCTGCAACATAGCCGATACTCCTCGCAGTCATCGACGCTGCGCGTAGGCCCCTATGCCGGCATGAACCTGGGCGTGAACTACGGCCTGAGCATGGCATCGGCCAATAACCCCGTCAACGTGCACTCCACCATGAACCTGGGTCTGTCCGCCGGATACCAGTGGCAGTTCGCCCTGCGTCACCGCCCCGCCCGGCTGTCGCTGCAGGTACAGACGCCGCTGCTGGGCAACGCCTTCCGCCAGGAGTACGGCGCATCGTACTACGAGACGCTCATGCTGGACGACGAGAGCGACCCGTCGCACTTCACCTCACTGCACAACCAGCAGGACCTGGACATACGCCTGGGCGCCGACCTGCCGGTATCGGCCCTGAAGTGGCTGCAGCGCTACGGATCGAGCCTGCACATCGGTATGTCCTATCACATCGAGACGATGGACATCAACCACCTCATCACACGTTACTCCTACTGCCAGCTGACCATAGGCTGGACGTGGCAATATCTACCCTATAAAGCTCCCTGGTTATGATTCTCTCTGCTGCATACTGGCGCCGTCACGCCCACATCATCGTGACATCCATCTGCCTGGCCCTGCTGCCAGGACTGACCAGTTCGTGCCTGGACGACGAGGACCTGGAGCAGGACAACACCTACCTGGGGAACTTCGAGGCATGCTGGCGCGCCATGGACGAACACTACTGTTACTTCGACCTGAAGGGGGTGGACTGGGACCAGGTCCATGCCGCCTACCTACCCATCATGAGGGACTCGGTCCACTCGAACATCGACGCCTTCACCGTGCTCAACAGGATGCTGGGCACCCTGCGCGACGGACATACGAACCTGTACAGCTCGTTCAACGTGGGCCGCAACTGGTCGTGGTACGAGGACTATCCGCAGAACTTCGACCGCACGCTGCTGGAACGCTACTACCTGGGCACGAACTACTGGATAGCCGGCGGTATGTACTACGGCCTGCTGTCGGACACCATCGCCTATGTGTACTATCCCAGTTTCTCGTCCACCGTGGGCGAGTCGAACATGGACTATGTCCTGGGGCTGCTCTCCAATGCCAAAGGCCTGATCTTCGACGTGCGCGACAACGGCGGCGGTACATTGACCAATGTCAATACCATAGCCAACCGATTCTGCACCGAGAAGACTACCTTCGGCTACATCCAGCACAAGACCGGCACCGGTCACAACGACCTGTCGGACCCTGTGGCTCTGACCATCGAACCACAGGATAACCGCGTCAGCTGGGATGCCTCCGCCCAACCGGTAGTGGTACTGACCAACCGCTCGTGCTACAGCGCGACCAACGCCTTCGTCATGGCGATGAAGAGCCTGGACGGTACCTACACCACGGACTCGCTGGGCCGCTCGTACCCGAAGATGATCAAGACGATGGGCGACCACACGGGCGGAGGCGGCGGTCTGCCGTTCGAGACGGTCCTGCCCAACGGATGGCTGCTGCGGTTCTCGACCAGCCCGATGCTGGACACGAACTATAACCACATCGAGAACGGCTTCGCTCCGGACTACACCGTCGCAATGGACAGCCTCAATGCCTACCTGTACCACAAGGACGACATCATCGAGTCCGCCCGCACGTACATTAAGAAAAATACGCGCATGCGCTACAAGAGGAAAGGATAGGCGACAGACGATAGGCAATAGGCGATAGAAGCTATAGTTGCTATAGTTACTATAGTTGCTATAGTTGCTATGTTACTATAGTTGCTATAGAGTGAGCCCATTCAACCCATTCAGCCCATTGCGAGCCCATTCAGCCCATTAACCCCATCACACCCCATTGACCCCTATTCCGCCGCACTTATTTCTCTACTTTTTAGGTTTTTATTTGGTAGATTGAAAAAATCTTCGTATCTTTGCGCCGCATTTGTAAAAATGACTTTTTCATAATTACATAACCTCAATTGGTTTCAACTGAGGTTTATGTTGCGGATATGTTGAAATTGGTAGACAAGCCAGACTTAGGATCTGGTGCCGCGAGGCGTGTGGGTTCGAGTCCCACTATCCGTACCGTACTCGACAACGGCTCTCTGCAATCACTGCAGGGAGCCGCTACTTTTTTACTAGAATTATTCTACTAGATTTTTTTACTAGAATTATTTTACTAGAATTAGAGAATTTATAGAAGATGATGAGAATGACGACCCCATTAACCCCATTAACACCCCCATTACCCCCTACTCATATAGTACCACGGCTCTACCCATTTCTACGTAATTGAAGAAAAAGAAACGGCGTTTCAGATTGCTGAAACGCCGTTTTCGTATAATTACCTAAAAATCATTATTGTCAGGAACAGAAAAAAGCCGTACCTTTGCACCGTCAAAATTTACAAACCAGTTCTGTTTTGATTTGAGTTATTAGAATAGTTATAGAAAAGAAAGATTTGTTTTTTAGTATTAGTTGTAAGGTATCTCCTTAATGTCTTCCATCTTGACGATACCGTTAACGATGGCGTAAATGACAAGGCCCGCAGGCGAGTGGATCTCAAGCTTGCGGGCTATATTTCGTCTATGGGTCAGCACCGTATGCACAGAGAGGAAGAGGGAGTCGGCTATCTCCTTGTTGGTCTGGCCCTTGACCACACCAACCAAAATGTCCTTCTCGCGGTCACTGAGTATGTCCTTCGGCTCGGCCAACTCGGGCGCACCGTTGTCGTTGATGTCAACCTGGCTCTCCAACATACTGGCCACTGGGATGAAGAGTGTATCCTCGATCAACGTGTGGGTCTCGTAGTCCGCCTCGAACTCGAACAGGTGCATCAATGCGTCATTGAGCCAATCCTTGTTGGCCGATGAAGGAGAGTAGCGGATGATGATATTCTTGAGGTCAGCTATGCGCTGAGCTATCTGCTTGTCGTGGTCCTGGTGTCCCTGATTGTTCTCAAAGTGATGGATGCTCATCTCGGACGAACGCTTGCCATTGAGCAACCCCTCGATGTAGGAGAAGAAATGCTTGGACTCGTACTCCTGGTGGCGCTGAATCTCGTTGGCATAGTCATCGAAAAACTTGAGGATGAGGAAACCGATCTCGTTCTGCGTAGAGCAGTCCACAGCATCGACGAACTTGCGGCGGATGCTGGGCAACTTGAAGTCCAGGAAGAAGCTATGGCTGTTGCGCAAGTAGGTGAGCAACGAACCGACATTGATCGTGTTGTACTCGTCAAACGAGGGACGGATGCCCTGACTCACGAAGTTGCAGACGGCTATGAAGGTGTTGGTATCCACACCATTCTTCTCGCACACTTCAGCCACGGTCTTGTCTCCGAATCCCAAGGCTATACCAAAACGGCTCATCACCTGCAGAAGTTTGCAGTCGTCGCTGATCAACTCTGCCAACTTGTCGTCACTGCGATATTTGTGTCCCATAACTATGATATTGAAATGTTACCTGATTGAATATTTATAATCTCTGCTTACATTTTAGCTGCAAATATACAATTATTTTTGTATTTTTACCCATTTCTCAACTTTAAAATACCTGAATTATTCTTTTCATCGCGCATATCTGCACTTTTGGCTTGACATTATAATCAAAAAAGCCGAGAAACAGGCGAAAAATCCCCATTCAATACCTACTTCTGGGTATCGATTGAGAAAAACAGAACAAAAATATATGATTATTGTCAGAAATCGTACAGAATCCCATTGACCAAAATACATGCCTGTCAGGGCAGCAAAATAGCACTGACGACCGCCCTGAATGTGTTATTTACCTATTTGTGCGTATTGTTAATTATTGTAAAACCATTTACCTTTGCACCGTCATTTAAGATAAATGTAAGAAGGTTATGGTTATTAAAGTATTGAACAACAGCTGTTTGGCAGCAATCGCTATAGCATGTATGGCTACGGCAACCGTTCAGGCACAAGATAATAAAGGAACAAAAAAGCTCTCTATAGGTGGATATGGTGAGGCTGTCATGAGCCGAAACTTCTATACGGACAACTATAAAAGATACACGAACGCGGACCAGTACGAGGATGCAGACGGACATGGCCGCTTCGATCTTCCCCACGTAGTAATCAATATTGGGTACGACTTCGGCAAAGGTTGGACCATGGGCTCGGAAATTGAATTCGAGCACGGCGGTCCCGAGTGTGCCGTCGAGATAGAAGAAGAGGAAACCGGTGAATACGAAACTGAAACCGAACGCGGCGGCGAAGTAGCACTTGAGCAGTTCTGGATCCAGAAGTCGTGGAGTGATGCCATCAACCTCCGTATGGGCCACATCATCGTGCCTGTCGGACTGACCAACGCGCACCACGAACCTAACCAATTCTTCGGCGTATATCGTCCAGAGGGCGAAAACACCATCATGCCATGCACATGGCACCAGACGGGCGTCAGCCTGTGGGGCAACGTGGGCGACTGGAGATACGAGGCACAGTTCGTAGCCGGTCTGGAGGCCGACCTGTTCGGCGCCAAGGACTGGGTGAAAGGCGGCAGCGCCAGCCCATACGAATTTGACATCGCCAATAAGTATGCCGGCGTGCTGCGTATAGACAACTACTCGGTAGAGGGTCTGCGCATCGGCGTGAGCGGCTACTTCGGCCGCACCGCAGGCAACTCGCTCAAACAGACCAACTACGACGGTATAGACGGCGACCTGATGATAGGCGCCATCGACTTCACCTACGATGCCCACAACTGGGTAATACGCGGCAGCTACGACTACGGTCATCTGGGCGACTCACAGAAGATCACCGCTGCCAACAAGACGCTGGGCAAGAACTCCGTTTCATCGCAGACCTCGGTAGCAAGCGCGGCTTTCGCCGCAGGCATCGAAGCAGGCTATGACCTGTTCGCCCTGTCGGACAAGATGCGCCAGAAGGAGCAGAAGCTCTACATCTTCGGCCGCTACGACAGCTACGACTCAATGTACAAGACAGAGAGCGCCGTGGTCGATAACCCCTGCTGGAGCCGCCAGATGTACAGCATCGGCCTGAACTACCGCCCCATCGAGCAGATCACCATCAAGGGCCAGTACTCGTACCGTGACCTAGACAGCCAGTTCAATGACGAGCCAAGCATCAGCCTGGGCGTCACCTACTGCGGATGGTTCAATTGAAGCTATAGACTATAGATGCTATAGTTGCTATAGAAACTATAGATACTATAGAAGCTATAAACTACAGAAGTCACTTCTTATATAGACTTTCACTTAACCCAATAATCAACTAAAATGAAAAAGTTTTTACAAAATTCACTCACTGTAGCAATGATGGCAGTATCAGCCATGTGCGCAGTATCATGCGATGATGACGACGACAACAACTCAAGCAGCATCGACGAAGGTCAGCAGGCTGTATTGAGCAACTACGTAAACGAGGTAGTCATCCCAACCTACAAGAGCCTGGCAGACGCTGCCATCAAACTGGCAGAGGATTGCGAAGACCTCTCTACACAGGACAAGGTTGACCAGGCTTGCGAGGACTGGAAGGCTGCACGTCAGTACTGGGAGCTCTCGGAGGCATTCCTGTTCGGTGCTGCCGGCGACTACAACATCGACCCACATATCGACTCATGGCCACTCGACCTCTCACAGTTGGCCGAAGTCCTGAAGAACGGCAACATCGAGGAGATGATCGAGGCTGGTACCGCTGGCTATGGCCTGCTCGGTTTCCACGCTGTAGAGTATGTAATCTTCAAGGACGGTGGCACTGGCGACTACAGCAACCGCTACCGCGACGTTACTACCATCACCGACGCTGAGAAGACTTTCGCCGAGGCTGTTGCCGAGGATATGCGCGACCAGTGCGTACGCCTGGAGGCTGCATGGGCAGGTCTGGAGAACGTAACCGACGAGAAGCAGGAGATCCTGGCTGACGCTGAGCTCGAGCCAAGCCTCAACTACGGCGAACTGATGATCAACGCAGGTCTGGAGGGTAACTCTAAGTACAAGACTCAGGCTGCTGCCTTCGAGGAGATCCTGGTCGGTGCATCGGACATCGCCAACGAGGTTGGTAACACCAAGATCAGCGACCCAATGAACTCGGGCAACTGGGCTGACGTTGAGTCTCCACACTCATGGAACTCTGTAACTGACTTCGTTGACAACATGAAGTCTGTACGCAACGCATACTACGGCACCCTGGATGGCACCGAGAGCAAGGTTTCAGTTGCCTCAGTCATCGCTGGTCTGAATGCAGACAAGGATGCTGCCATCAAGGAGGCTATTGCTGATGCAATCACCGCCCTGGAAGCAATGCCAAAACCATTCCGCAACTACATAGACAAGCACGACGCAGATGCCACTGCCAAGATCGAAGCTGCTGTTGCAGCATGCAACGTTGTGGTTGAGGCTCTCGACGCTGCTCAGTCTGAACTAAACTAAAATTTTTATGAAGTACAAAATCCTGTTTTCAGGATTGACTTTATTAGCTTACACATGTACCTTCACCGCCTGCAAAGACGATGAAGGTACTGATGGTACAAAAGAAGTCGATCCATCTGTAACCGCCCAATACTACACAGGCGGAGAATTAGGAACCTCATTCATTGTGAGTTCCGCTGCCTACGAGCAGCCAACACCAGTAGTAGATGATTTAGGACTGTCGAACGCCTTCCTCCGCGGAGAGAAGATGTTCGAAAAACCGTTTTCGTCCAATACCAACGGTGGCGAACGTGAGGGCCTGGGTCCTCTCTATGTGCGTACATCGTGCATCCACTGCCACCCCGGTTATGGCCACGGACAGAGCCAGGCAGACGGTTGGTTCAATACCAACGAAGTGGGCAACGGCTACCTGCTCGTAGTCTATAACCCCGAGACCGACGGCTATGTCACCTGGCTGGCAGGTATGCCACAGAGCCACGCCGTCGCTCCATTCAAGGATCCATTGGACGAAACCAAGATCTCCATTACCTGGAAAGAGTACACCGACAACTACGGCAACACCTTCCCCGACGGCGAGACATACTCACTGCGCTACCCTGAGGTATCGCTGCCACGTGAGGCTGTCTATGTCATCAACCAGGGCTACGAGGATGCCACTACCAGCAACTACGAGGTGCGCCTTGAATCGACCATCGGCGTGTATGGTACCGGCCTGCTCGATGCCATCCCGGATGACTCCATCACTGCCCAATGGGCCAAGGAGGAGGCTGCCTACCAGAAGGGTTACATCAAGGACTTCCGCACTCAGTGGTTCAGCAACGGCAGCTGGGTAGCCGAGAACGGCGCCTACTACACCAACAAGAACCAGGGCGACGGCACACAGAAGGTTCGCCGTTTCACCTACGCCATGTCGCGTGGTCCTCTGATGGATGCTGCCGGCATCAACGCTATCTGGAACATCACCAACGTGACCCGCAGCGACCGCAAGTACAACTACCTGGACCTGAACGGCAAGATCTATGCTACCTATGCATCGAAGGATCCCGAGGTGCAGGCTGGCTTCAATGCCTACATCAGCAAGATCACCACAGCCGAGGAGCATCCTGAGTTCTTCACCGAGGACATGGAGAGCAACATCTTCAGCTACCTCACCTCGAAGAACCTCCCTGTCGAGATGAACGATGACGACTTCATCGACTTCGCCATCTGGCACCGCGGCCTGGCTGTCCCTGCAGCCCGTAACATCGACGACGAAGATATCCAGGAGGGCAAGCAGCTGTTCACACAGATTGGTTGCGCCCAGTGCCACCGTCCATCATGGACAACCGGCTCGGACGAAGTGTACGATCCAAACCTCTTCACCGTCAAGGACGAGAGCAGCAAGTACTACGGCAAGTCATTGGCCGAGATTGTGCCTACCTATCCTAACCAGCTCATCTGGCCTTACACCGATATGGTTCAGCACAAGCTCTACATGAAGAATGACATCCGCACCGGCTGGTGCCGTACTACCCCACTGTGGGGCCGTGGCCTGCACCAGAACTGCACCGGTGCTCAGTATGCTGACCGTCTGCACGACTGCCGTGCTCGTAACGTCATCGAGGCTATCATGTGGCATGCCACCAACGTAAATGGTACCAGTGACGCTACTCACTCGGTCGAGAACTTCCGCAACCTCTCGAAGGAGGAGCGTGACAAGGTCGTAGCTTTCATCAACGCTATCTAATCGAACTTCAATATCATAGCAGCAGACAGCCCCACAGCTGCCTGCTGCTAAACTCGTATAATAGAAGCGATAGAAGCCATAGATGCTATAGAAGCCATAGAAAATATAGAATAACTCCCCTCAACAGGAGATTGTATCGTCCCTGTCACTTCTTTGTCACTTCCCTGTCACTTCTTTGTCAATTCTTTTAAATTATTATGCGCCCCTTTCTTGCTTTGACAGTAGTCATATTGGTTATGGTTGCCGCCACACTGGTGGAGAAGATTACCGGCTCAGCCGCCGACATATACGGCTCGTGGTGGTTTGCCGCTCTATGGGCTATATTGGCCGTGATGAGCGCCATATACATGCTACGTCGCAAACTGCAACGCCGCCCCTTCGTGCTGTTGCTCCACCTGTCGATGCTGGTGATACTGGTGGGTGCAGGGCTGACACACTTCTGGGGCAAACAGGGAGTGCTGCACATACGCATCGGCGATGAGGTCAACTACTACAAGAATGCTGAGGGTATGCGCGAAGACCTGCCATTTGCAGTCCGACTGCAGGACTTCCAGATACAGTACTACCCCGGCACGCAGACGCCGATGGACTTCGTCTCGACCATCAAGGTTGGGGACGATACATGGGAGGTAGCTATGAACAAGATAGCCGATGTGCACAATTACCGCATCTACCAGTCCGCCTACGACGAGGATATGCAGGGTACGATCCTCTCGGTATCGTACGACCCTTGGGGCATAGGTGTCACCTATGTGGGCTACGGCATGCTCTTCGTCTCGATGCTGCTGTTGCTGATATTGCCCAATGAGGGATTCCGCCGTGCATTGCGCCGGTTGTCGGCCATAGCCCTGATAGCATGGGCAACTACCGCCTCGGCACAGGCTGCACCGCACGTCGTGCCCGACTCCATTGCCGAGCGCATGTGCGACATGTACTGCTACTACAACGGCCGAATATGCCCACTGCAGACCGTGGCGCGCGACTTCACCACCAAGTTCTACGGCAAACCATCGTACATGGGCTACTCGGCGGAACAGGTCTTCAGCAGCTGGATGGTATGGCCGACGGAATGGAGCGCCCTGCCCCGCAAGAAAGCCAAGAATGAGCGTGCCGCCGACGAACAACGCGCCATCGAACAGATGTTCATGAACGGCCATTTCCTCAAAATCTTCCCCTACGATGGTCACTGGTACAGTTTCGTGGACCGACTGCCCGAGGACATGGACGGCGACGCGGTGCTCTTCATCAAGAAATCGCTCGACTACGTCTGCGAATTGATCATCACCCGACAGTATGACCAGGTGGGCTACACCCTGGGCAAGATACGGCGCTACCAGGAGAAATACGGCGGTGACGGACTGCCCTCCGACGCCTCGTTCCGCGCCGAGAAGGTCTATAACCAGTACAACTTCACACGCCCGTTGGCCATGGCGCTCGCCACACTGGGCATCGTGGCATTCTTCCTCTACCTGATGTGCTGGGTCAAGGGCAAACCGGTCTATCTGTGGGTACGCGTGGCGACCCTCAGCATCGTCATCGTGGTGAGCCTGTACCTGATGGCGCTGTCGGGACTGCGCTGGTACGTATCGGGCCACCTGCCGCTCACCAACGGCTACGAGACGATGCAGTTCCTGGCACTGGTCACCCTGCTGCTCACCATGCTGCTGCGCCGCAAGTTCGTGCTGGTCATGCCCTTCGGCCTGCTGCTGTCGGGTCTGGCTCTGCTGGTATCGATGATGGGGCAGAGCAACCCCAGGATCACACCGCTGATGCCTGTACTGGACTCGCCGCTGCTCTCCAGCCACGTCTGCATCATCATGATAGCCTACTCGCTGCTGGCATTCACCTTCTTCAACGGTCTGACCTCGCTCCTGCTGCCCCTGATGGTACGCCACGATGCAGTGCGCCGCACGGAGATAGACCAGCAGTTGGCCAACGTAACCCAGTTGCTGCTCTATCCTGCCCTGTTCTGCATGGCGGCAGGCATCTTCATCGGCGCTATCTGGGCCAATGTATCGTGGGGACGCTACTGGGGCTGGGACCCCAAGGAGGTCTGGGCGCTCATCACGCTGCTGGTCTATTGCTTCGCCCTGCACAGCCAGAGTCTGCCCTGGTTCCGCCGGCCGCGCCACCTGCACCTCTTCATGGTGCTGGCTTTCCTGACGGTACTGATGACCTACTTCGGCGTCAATTTCCTGCTGGGCGGAATGCACAGCTACGCGAACAGCTGATATTGCCCTTACCATAAATAGGGAGTGAACAGGAGTTAGCGCTCCGTTCACTCCCTATTTGCTTCCGATGACTCCCCTTAACTACCAAAAATTTATTTTTTCCCCCAATTATTTGGCTATTTGTATATAAAGCGTTATCTTTGCGCTTATGAAAAGCATTATTTACAGCTTATTACTGACCGCCATAGCCATGTGCGGCTCCTGTTCGGAGTCGGACAGGCGTGTTGCACAGGGTCATCCATATACACTGACCGGACGGCTGTGGCAGGGGCCAGACAAACAGGACAGCATCGTGACGCTCATCATAGACCGTCACCACAGCAGCTACACCGCTACCGGAGACACACTGCCCACCTACCAGCAAATCACGCTACCCGTAGTAGAGGGCAACTTCTCCTACCAGGGCGAGACACCCTACGATGCCGACGAGCTCTATCTGTACGACCAACATGGCAACGTAGCCCGAATGTACGGCACCAACGGCACCGACCTGCAGGTCGAGATAGACAGCACCGGCACGGCGCACATCGTCGCCGATGACACTACCACCATCCGTCGGACCATCACACTGCGCGACTCCATCCCATTCATAAAGGACTCACTGTTGGTGCGTCGCCGCCTGGGTTCCATACCGGAGTCCGCCAAACCCGAGTGGCTCATGCATTCCATCAATGACATGCTGGACCAGAAGTGGATGCAGCTCAGCAAGCGCAACCGTCTGCCCCGCATCGCCCTGACATTGGCCGATACGACGTTCCGCATTCCCAACAACAACCCCGAGTCGCTCGTGATGCTCTTCTGGTCGGACGATGTGCCCGCCTCGATAGACTCGCTGCAGATATTCAAGGCCATCGCCCGCGACTACGGTCTGTACGAGTACGCCGACAACTTCGCCAACGAACGTTCGGCTACCCGCAGCAAACGTACTCACCGCATCGATATGTTGTCTCTCTGTGTCCACACTGCCGACAGCGCACAGTGGCGCAAGCAGGTCAAGGGCTTGCCCGGCAAACATCTGGTGCTGCCCGGCGGACTGGCTCATCCATTGGCCACTGCGTGCCAGGTCCATCAGTTGCCCTACATCATGATAGTAGATCGTTTCGGCAACTACCAGGCACACGATGTCTGGAACCAGTCGTTGTACCTGATACTCGAGAAGACACCGATGAACAGTGACTTGAACCGTCGTCTGAAACTAATCAAGTGAAGACTTGCTCATTTTCGGCAATGAAGGGGAGTAAAAAAGTAGTAAAAAGGTCGTAAAAGGAAAGTAAAAAGGACTTTTCAACTAACAATAACGCATATTCATTATGGTCGTACGAACCATCTCTGCAGCACTGCAGGGAATAGATGCCACACCTATATATTGTGAAACCGCCATTGCACCCGGCTGCCGCATCATCATCATCGGACTGCCGGACGCCGCGGTCAAGGAGAGCCGTGACCGCATGGAGAGTGCCCTGCGCGAAGTGGGCCTGCGCGTACCCCGCAAGCAGGTCACCATCAACCTCGCTCCTGCCGATGTACGCAAGGAGGGTTCGATGTACGACGTCCCTATTGCCGTAGCCGTCCTGGCTGCCGGCGAAATGATTCCCAAAGACAAATTGAGCCAATACATGATGGTGGGCGAACTGTCGCTCGACGCCAAGGTCAAACCCGTGCGCGGTTGTCTGCCACTGGCCATACTGGCACGCAAGATGGGGCTGAAGGGCATCATCGTGCCGCGCGAGAATGCCACCGAGGCTGCCGTGGTCAACAACCTGGAGGTGCTGGTGGCCGATGACCTGCGACAGATAGTCGATTTCCTGAGCGACAAGGGACCCCTGGAGCAGCTCGAGGTCAATACGCGCGAGATGTTCGCCCAGGCCGAACGTACCTATCCCGCCGACTTTGCCGATGTCAAGGGGCAGGAGCAGGTCAAGCGCGCCTTCGCCATCGCCGCTGCCGGCGGACACAACCTCATCATGGTCGGTCCTCCAGGCGCCGGCAAGAGTATGATGGCGAAGTGTCTGCCCAGCATCCTGCCTCCGCTGTCGCTGGGCGAGGCACTGGAGACGACCAAGATTCACAGCGTGGCAGGTATGCGTGCCGAGACCGGACTCATCACGCAACGTCCGTTCCGTTCGCCTCACCACACCATATCCAGCGTCGCCCTGATAGGCGGTGGGTCCAATCCCATGCCCGGCGAGGTCTCGCTGGCGCACAACGGGGTGCTCTATCTGGACGAACTGCCCGAGTTCCGCCGTGAGGTGCTCGAGGTGCTGCGTCAGCCACTCGAAGACCGTCTCATCACCATAGCCCGCGCCAAGAACACCATCACCTACCCATCGAGCGTGATGCTCGTTGCGTCGATGAACCCCTGTCCCTGCGGGTACTACAACCACCCCACGCACCCCTGTACCTGCAATGAATCGCAGATACGCAAGTACCTGGGCCGCATCTCTGGTCCGCTGCTGGACCGTATAGATATGCAGATCGAGATCCGGCCGCTCTCCTTCGACGAACTGTCGCGCACGCACACAGCCGAACCATCGGCCTCAATCCGCGAACGTGTGCTGCGTGCCCGCCAGGTTCAGGACGAACGTTATGCCAAGGTAGCATCCGAGGCCGCTGCGTCGGGCGACGTGCGCCATCTATCGGTCCACTGCAATGCCCAGATGACCCCCGCCCTGATCCGCGAGTATTGCCAACTCGACGACCGCTCTCTCCGTATGTTGCAGAGCGCCATGACCAAGCTCGACCTCTCAGCCCGCGCCTACGACCGCATCCTGCGCGTGGCACGCACCATAGCCGACTACGAGGGTGTCCCCTCTATCACCTCGGCGCACATTGCCGAGGCCATCTCGTACCGCAACCTGGACCGCAGCAACTGGGGACAGGGATGACAGGCCATTGCATTCCTGGTTTGAAACGATTATTTCTATCATTCACTATCACTTCTATATACATTGTAATGTAAAAAAACAAAATATGAAACGTAATTGGTTAAGTCTATTGTTCTGCGTGCTGTTCTCCACGGCATTGGCGCAGACGGAGATTGGCCCTGTCAATTGGACCAAAATAGAGAAGGTGATTTCCACTCATCCGGACTCGGTCAGGATGCTGATAGAGCGTCTGGCTACGCCCGACACTGAACTCACATTGAGTTGGGAGGAACGACGCACGGCCTTCTATGGACAGGCGCTGATGACCAAGAACAGAGAGGACTATACGGTGAAGCGTGCCGAGAATGCCTTCGAGAAAGGGGCCTACCGCGAGGCTGTCCAGTTGGCCAAAGATGCATTGAGGACCAATCCCCTCTGCCTCACAGCCCTGCGCATAGCCGAGAAGGGTACCCAGGAACTGATCGATGCCGGCAGCCCCGATCACTACGCTGCGGACGTCAAGAGATTCAGCGAACGTGCCTTCCGCCTCTACAACATCATCGCCTCGACCGGAGACGGCAGCAAGAAACAACCCTTCTGCGTGACGAAGAAAGCCGACGAATACAACTTCATGCGCTACTACCTAGAACAGTGGGAATATGTGGGCCAATCGCTGATCGGCACCTGCGACGTCATCGAACTGAAGGAGCCGAACCAATACTACGCCAGGAAGAGCATCTGGTTCGATGCCTACCTGACGTTCAAAACTGAATCAATGAATAATTGAGCCACACTGCCAATTGACAACGCATAAATCGCTTACTGCATTAAGCGATTTTTATTAAAAAAAAGGTTATCGAATTAAGCGATTTCACTTCGTTAAAGGTTATCGCATTAAGCGATTTCACTTCGTTAAAGGTTATCGCATTAAGCGATTTCCTATTAAAAAAGGTTACCAAAGTAAGCGATTTTGGTTAAATTTCGCTTAATACGGTAACCTTTTTTATTAAAAATTTGGTTATATTGATTACTATAATTATCTTTGCCACAAAAAAATAGCATTATGGAGACATTGTTCAGGAAACATAATTTATTCATATCTCAGACGAACATGGAAATAGTCCGAGACATGATCAACAAAGTAGATTGGAATAAACCCATGGTCAGCATCAAGGGTTCGAGAGGCGTAGGCAAGACAACCATGATGCGCCAATACATCCGCCAGACCTATGGTACTAATGCCGGCGAGGCTTTATATTGTGCATTGGACAGCATATATTTTACCACCCATTCGTTGCTCGATTTAGCAGAACGATTTTACCAGATGGGAGGGAAGCACCTGTTCCTGGACGAAGTACACAAATATCCGACATGGAGTCGGGAATTGAAAGAAATAAACGACCTATATCCGTCCATGAAGGTCACGTTCACCGGTTCGTCGTTGATACAGATACTCAATGCAGACGCCGACCTGTCGCGCCGCGTACTGTCCTATACCATGGAAGGTCTCTCCTTCCGTGAGTATCTACAGTTTTATAAAGGCATCCACATAACCCAATACACACTGCAAGACATACTGCATGATCCTGACACCATCTGTGCCGAAGTCAATGCCAAGTGTCGTCCTCAACAGATGTATGAAGAATATCTCAGAGCGGGATACTACCCCTTCTTCGACGGCAACGAAACCGAGTATTACAGTCGGTTGGAGAACGTGGTAACCTTCATTATTGAGCAAGAGATGACTCAATACTGCAATTTAGACATAGCCTACACACGCAAGGTCAAGGCCCTGCTGTTGTTTCTGGCCAACAATATACCCTACGAGGTGAATATTGCCAAATTGGCCTCCTATCTTGAGTTGAACAAGAACACAGTACTCAGCTACCTGTCCAATATGCAACGGGCAGAACTGCTGCACCTATTATATACAGACAACAAGTCAGTAACCAAGATGCAGAAACCCGACAAGATTTACATACACAATCCCAATATGCTGTTGGCACTGAGCGACAACTGTCCTGTCGAAACACTGCGCGAATGTTTCGTCATCAACCAACTGAGCGTCAACCATACCGTAGAATACGGTCAGAGCCAGGGAGACTTCAAGATAGATGGCAAAATCACGTTCGAGGTAGGGGGCGAAGGCAAGACATTCGACCAGATAGCCGACATACCTGATTCCTACATCCTGGCCGATTCAATGGAATATCCCGTTGGGAAGAAACTTCCTATTTGGTTGGTTGGCCTAACATACTGATGTCCCTCAATTGCAGAGCGATGCTGCAACGCCATTCCGTTCGACATTCGCGAAATATACATTCATCGTGGTCGGGACATGGCAAAACAGCATGTATATAGATAAAAACCAAACGAATTGTCCCTTTTTTAACCATAATTCGACTTGAATATATAATAAAATGTGTTTCTTTGCAATCGCAATATATAATGAATTCCTATTCTTTGCGTGTGCAATATATAATGAATTCCTATTCTTTGCAATCGCAATGTATAATGAATTCCTATTCTTTGCGTGTGCAAAGAATAAGAATCAGGACAAAACTTTGATCTGTACATGTCAAGCACTGTGATACATAAAGTCTTGTGTTCGGTCGTTGCCTGCTGGGTAGCGACCATGGCCGTATGCGGTCAGACCATCCCCGAGGGACTCACCTTCACGCAGTACTCCACGTCGCAGGGACTGCCCACCAGCAAGGTGCACCGCCTGCTGCAGGACAGCGACGGCTTCATCTGGATAGCCACCTACTACGGGCTGTTCAGGTACAACGGGTACGGCGTGTCGCAGTACAAGGCCAACAGCCCCGAGCGCCAACGACTGATCAACAACAACGTACTGGCACTGTGCGAGGACAGCCACCACCGCCTGTGGATAGGCACCGAGGAGGGGTTGAACCGCCTGGACCTGTACACCGGGCAGATGCGCACCTACCTGCTGGAGGGCGTGGCGCGCCAGCGCATACAGCACATCGTACAGAGCCGTGACGGCAACGTCTATATAGCCTACCTGCGCGGCATATACCGGTACGAGGAGCAGGCCGACACCATCGTGATGATGGATGGCCGCGGTTACAGTGGTCCCAGCCCCTCCGATGCCAACTGCCAGAGCATACTGGAGGATGCCGACGGCGACCTGATCATCTCGACCTGGGCCAATGGCCTGTACCGCTACATACCCTCGCAGCGCCGCTACATACACTACGACATGCCGGCGGGCGACGGCACACAGATACGTCACCAGCGCCTGCTGCGAGACACCTACGGCAACATCTGGCTGGGCACCTACGGGCACGGCCTGATGCGGCTCACCTTCTCGACCGACAAACAGCAGCTCCACACCGAGTGCTACCGTCACGACGAGGCGGATGCCACGTCGTTGCTCTCGGACTACGTCCTCTCGTTCGTGGAGCACCCCAAGGACCACCTCATCTGGGTCGGCACCCGTCAGGGACTGAGCGTGATGCAGGTCGATGCACTGGGCAAGCCCCACTTCATCAACTACAGCGACACCGGGGCGCAGCACCACTTCCCGGAGCATGAGGTCAATGACGTGATGTGCGACAACGAGGGGATGATATGGTTGGCCACCGACAATGGCGGCATCTTCCACACCAACCTGAACAGCTCGTTGTTCAATACCCTCAGCCCGCGCGAGATAGGCGACTTCTCCACCAACTCCGTGGAGGGCATCTGCGTCACCCCCGATGGCTCCATCTGGGCAGGTGTGGGGTACGGCGTGGCATACATGGATGGAGGCAAGGCGCACAACGTCTTCGACCACCCCGTCATCGTGCAGGGCATATACTACAGCCGACAGCGCGACCGCGTGCTGGTCTCGCTGCGTGACCGCGGTCTGGCGCTGTGCCATGGCGGGCAGCTCGACTCGCTGTACCGCAACCCCGAGGTCGCATTCCTGCCATCGAACAACATACACTACCTCGCCGAAGATGACCACGGCAACTGGTGGATAGCCACCTACCGAGGCCTGGGCGTACGTTATGCCGACGGACGCTGCTACGCCTACCTGGGCGGACTGGGCAACCCGCTGCTGGGCAGCGACATGAGTCATGTGCAGGCCGATGCTGCCGGCAACGTCTGGATATCGACCTCCACACGCGGCATCATCCGCATCAGCGGCAACCTCGATGACCCTGCCCAGTGGCACATCACACACTACGAGGCCGAGGCATCGACCCTGCCAGCCAACAGCGTATTGCTCACCTACACCGATGCACAGGGCCACGTGTGGGCAGGACTGGAGTCGATGGGCCTGGCGCTCTACGATCCCAAGGCCGACCGCTTCGAGTCGGTCCACAAGCAGTACAACCTGCCGGGCGACATGGTATCGTGCATCGAGCAGGACTCGCTCGGCAACTACTGGATAGGCACCGACCAGGCATTGGCCTGCATGACGCTGGATGACCTCACCCCCTCGTACATGCACATCTTCACCACCCTGGACGGACTGCCGGGCAACTTCGTCAATCCACGTTCCTCGTGCCAGAGCGGCGGACAGCTCTACATAGGCTGCAACCAGGGACTGGTCTATTTCCGCCCCTTCAGCAACCGCATCGCCAAGCGTGACGTCGTGTGCCGCATCACAGGACTGTCGTTGAACGGCACACCGCTCACCCAGTTGCCCGATGCAGAACGCCTCGCCGTGACGCCCTACGACATCACGCACACCGAGTCCGTGACCCTGGCTCCACAGTATGACCACTTCGAGATCAAGTTCGCCGCACTGTCGTACAACCTGCCGCAGCACAACCGCTATGCCTACCGCCTGACCGGACTGGACAACGTATGGAGACAGGTCGATGCCGGCAACCGCACCGCCTACTACGACCACCTGCCAGCCGGAACATACACCTTCGAGGTCAAGGGCAGCAATGCCAACGGCGACTGGAGTCCCGTGTGCCGTCTGCGCATCAAGCAGACCCCGCCGTGGTGGGCTTCGTGGTGGGCTTACCTGATCTATATATGTATGGGTGCAGTGGTCACCTGGTACATACTGCAGACCATCAAGAACAAGGTGATGCTGCGCAATGCCCTGCGCGTACAACAGCTGGAACGCGAGAAGGTCGAGGAGCTCAACCACGTCAAGTTGCAGTTCTTTGCCAACATCACGCACGAACTCGTCACACCACTCACCATCATCTCGGCATCGCTGGACGAACTCAAACCACAACTCACCGCCGAGAATGACCTGATCGAGACGATGCACGTCAATGTGCGCCGACTGATGCGCCTGCTGCAGCAGATACTGGAGTTCCGCAAGGCGGAGACCGGCAACCTCCAGCTGCGTGTCGCCGAGGGTGACCTGGCACTGTTCCTGCGGCACGAGGTGGAGAGTTTCATCCCCCTCATCCGTCAGCGCAGCCTGCATGTCGATGTCCAATGCCAGGAGGAGGTGATGCGCGGATACTTCGACCCCGACAAGGTGGACAAGATTGTCTATAACCTGCTCAGCAACGCCGCCAAATATACCCAGCCCGGCGGCAGCATCACCCTCAGCGCCACCTACACCGACGGGCGCCGCAACGTGCTGCTACGCGTCAGCGACACCGGTCGCGGCATGTCCGACCAGCAGCGCAAGGGGCTGTTCCGCCGCTTCTACGAGGGCGACTACCGCCAGAGCCACACCATCGGCACCGGCATCGGCCTCTCGCTGGTGCACGACCTGGTTCTGCTGCACCGCGGCACCATCCAGGTCGAGAGCCAGGTGGGCCAGGGCAGCACTTTCAGCATCGAACTGCCCATCGAGGCAGAAGCCTACGACCCGCAGCAGATCATACAGATAGATGACCAACAGCCTGCCGCCACGCAGATCATCCAGGACACCGAACCGGACGCCTCCACCCCTGCGGACATTGACCCCGAAGCCGATACCGACTCTGCCACCGACAACGATGCGCCCAAGATCCTGCTGGTCGAAGACAACGACGAACTGCGCACGGTGATGCAACGCCTGTTGAGCCGTGAGTTCAATGTCCAACTGGCATCGGACGGCGTCGAGGCGCTCCACATCATGCACAGCGACGACATCAGCCTGGTCGTATCGGACGTGATCATGCCCAATATGGACGGCATGGAACTGACCCGCCGTGCCAAGGCCGACGTCGAGGTGTGCCACATCCCTATCATCCTGCTCACTGCCAAGCGCACTGAGGAGGACCGCGACGCGGGCTACGTGGCTGGCGCCGATGCCTATCTGACCAAGCCGTTCAGTCTCTCGGTGCTGCTGGCCCGCATCCACAACCTGCTGCGCAGCCGCGAACGTAACGCCGACTCGTTCCGCAACGAACTGACGCTCGATATCCAGCACCTCAACTACACGGACATAGACCAGCAGTATCTGGCCCAGGCCATCGCCTGTGTCAACAACCATCTGGGCGACACGGAGTTCGAGGTGGCTCAGTTCGCCAGCGAGATGGCATCGAGCCGCTCTACGCTCTACAAGAAACTGCGCTCGCTCACCAACCTGAACCCGACGGGCTTCATCCGCAACATCCGTCTCAAGGCTGCCTGCCAGATTCTGGAGGCCAACCCCTCGGTGCGCGTCAGCGAAGTGGCATACAGTGTAGGGTTCAATGACCCGAAATATTTCTCCAACTGTTTCCGCAAGGAGTTCGGCATGCTCCCCACAGAATATGCCAAGACGAAGGGTAGCGCCGAGTAACTATATGTGTGCGATTGGCTCCCCGTCGGCACACGATCGCATCGGGATCAGTGTGCGATTTGACAGGATGACCAATCGCTCTCCAATCGCATTCCAATCGCACACCAATCGCACAATGAGTGTTAGGGTAAAGGGTAAATTAGAGAGTAATGAGTAATGGGTAAAGAGTAATGTAGTTACAATCGAATATAGGGAACTTCGTACCAAAACGATAACGATAACGAAAGAACTGCGTGCCAAAACGAGAACGATAACGAAAATCCCTTCCGCGTTCTCTTCAATGGGAGGGGCCAACACGAGCGGAGCGAGTATTAACACATAGTCTTAACACAACGTATTAACACGCAGTATTAACATTCGTCTGCACGAATTGAAACATTCGTGCAGACGAATTAAAGTCGAATTATGGGTAAAAAATGTTGAAAACAGCCCTCCAAAGCAATATTATTTAACAGAAATTACAATTATATTGAAATAATTTGATAAATTTGCACCCGATTACAACGCATTGAACGCACTAAAAATCTTATGCACTAAAAACTCGGAAATGTACAATTAGCGAACCTGAAAAATGCCTCGTCATTTACATGCTTACAACGCAACATATTCACTAAATCAACTAATTTAATTCAACATGAAAAGCAGAGTAACCAAACTTTGTCTTATGCTCGTTACCATGCTGTTTATCTCCGTCTCAGCCTTCGCACAGAAGACTGTGACAGGTACAGTAGTTGACAACTTCGGCGAACCCGTCATAGGTGCCAACGTGGTAATCAAGGGCTCATCAGAGGGTACCATGACAGATGCCGATGGTAACTTCTCCCTCAAGAACGTGGCCAACAACGCCGTCCTCAAGGTATCCTTCATGGGATATACCACCCAGGAGGTCAGCGTAGCAGGCAAGTCTCAAATCAAAGTCACCCTCGAAGAGGACAACCAGATGCTGGACGAGGTAGTCATGGTGGGCTACGGTGTACAGCGCAAGGCCGACGTGACCGGTGCTACAGCCCGAGTCGGCACAAGAGAACTGACCGCCATGCCAGTGAAGGATGCCTTCCAGGGTATGCAGGGTAAAGTGGCTGGTGTGGATATCACCAACTCACAGCGTCCTGGTGAAGTCGGCGACATCCGCATCCGTGGTGACCGTTCCATCAGCGGCGGAAACGACCCACTCTACATCGTGGATGGAGTAGCCCTGCAGAACGGCGGCATCGAGAACATCAACCCACAGGACATCGAGAGCATCGACGTACTGAAGGATGCCTCTTCTACCGCTATCTATGGTAGCCGTGGTGCTAACGGCGTTGTCATCGTAACCACCAAGCGTGGTAAGGAAGGCAAGGTATCGGTCAACTATGCAGGTAGCCTCACCCTGTCATGGCTCTATGACGTAGCCGACATGATGACTGCCAGCGAGTGGCTCGACTATGCCCGTATGGCCAAATACAATTCAATAGATAAAAATGGCAACCGCGGCTACAACTCTTCACTGGGTGCTGACGGCAAGGTTGTACCAGTCTATGCACTGGACAAGAACCTGTGGGGTTCGGTTTCAGCCTCATGGGCCAGCATCGAACAGGCATGGGAAGGCGGTACATACGACGCCTCGAAGGTAGGCGGCTATGACTGGGCTGCCGAAGGCAAGCAGACTGGCGTCAGCCACGAGCACACCGTCAGCTTTGCTGGTGGTACAGAGAAGTTCCAGGGCTACGGTTCGTTCGGTTACCTCAACTCCGAGGGTGTCATCCCTGGTCAGGAGTACGAGCGCTACACCATGAAGACCAGCTTCGATGCACAGGCACTGCCATACCTCAAGCTGGGTGCCAGCATGCTGGCTGCCTACGGTATGCAGGACTACGGCTACAGCTTCACCAAATCTACTACCGGAGCAGGCGACTACTACGGAGCACTGCAGGCTATGTTGCCATGGACCGTACCATACGACGAGAATGGCGACTACATCCGCAATCCTAACGGTGATGTCAACATCATCAACCCAATCGAGGAACTCAAGTACAATACCAACCGCCGCAACACATTCAACATCAACGGCAATTTCTATGCCCTGGTTGACTTCGGCAAGGTCTGGGCTCCACTGGAGGGCTTGACCTTCCGTACACAGTTCGGTCCAGAGTTCAAGTTCTACGAGGTAGGTCAGTTCAATGCTGCCGACGGTATCAACGGCGACGGCAACAACAAGGCCTCTTGGAACAAGCAGCAGTACCGTTCATGGGTACTCGACAACATCATCAACTACAACCGCAAGTTCGATGATCACTCTATCGGTGTCACCCTCGTACAGTCGGCCAACAAATATCACTACGACGTACAGAACAACAGTTCATCGGACGTAGCCATGAGCACCGAGCTCTGGTACAACCTCGGTTCCAGCACCAGCTACACACTGGGCAGCGACCTGACCGAGAGCTCGATGGCCTCATACACAGCACGACTTAACTACTCATTCCAGGACAAGTACCTCCTGCAGGCATCTATCCGTCGTGATGGTGCATCGGTACTGGCCGATGGGTACAAGTGGTCATCCTTCCCATCAGTCAGCCTCGGCTGGCGTTTGGAGCAGGAGGACTTCATGGAGAATACCAGCGATTGGCTCGATGCCCTGAAACTCCGTCTCAGCTACGGTGAGTCCGGCAACGCTGCCATCGATCCATATTCTACCAAGGGTGCCATCCAGAGCCTCTATCAGCAGTGGGGCGAGAACGTCGTAGTCGGATATGTAGGATCGGACGCATCGGCCAAGACTCCAAACAAGGCAGCCAACCTGTCATTGGGCTGGGAGCGTACCAAGCAGACCAATATCGGTATCGACTTTGCAGTGCTCAACAGCCGTCTGTCAGGTAACATTGACTTCTACGTCAGCCATACCGATGACTGCTTGATGACCAAGTCCATTCCATCGGTCAATGGTTACACCTCTACACTGGACAACGTTGGTAAGACCCGTGGTCATGGTACCGAAATCCAGATCAACGGTACTCCTATCAAGAACCGCGACTTCGCATGGAACGTAGGCCTCTCATGGTCAGCTGACCGCTGCTATATCGACGAACTGCCTAATGGCAAGACCGAAGACCTGTCCAACTATTGGATCGTGGACGAACAGCTGGGCATCTACTACGACTATGTATATGATGGCGTATGGAAGACCGGTCAGACCGTAACCCTCGCCGACGGCACCACAGCCGATGCATCGACCTACGGCCGCAAGACTGGCCAGATTAAGGTCAAGGACCTGAACGGTGACGGCAAGATTGACGGTACCAATGACCGTGCCATCGTAGGCAAGTCTCGTCCAGACTGGAGTGCTGGTCTGACCAACACCTTCACCTACAAGCAGTGGGAGCTCTCAGCATTCATCTACAGCCGTGTAGGCTTCGACGTCAAGGCTGGTGCCCTGACACTGGATGGTCGCTACATGCAGCGTTCTATCGACTACTTCATCGCTGGTTACAACGAGGATGCCGAGTACTATGCTCCAGGCATCAACGGTGAGTCGGCCGATACCTATCAGTCATCACAGAACTATCAGGATGGTTCGTACGTCAAGGTACGTAACATCAACCTGGGTTACAACTTCACTCCAAGACAGCTCAAGAAAACCGGTCTGTCGAGCGTCAAGATCTATGCACAGTGCATGAATCCATTCACAATCTACCGTGCTACCGATTGGCTCGATACTGACTTTGTCAGCTATGCTAACAACACACGCACCATGGGTGCTACTTCAGCAACCCGTTCGTTTGTCATGGGCGTAAACATTGGTTTCTAACAATTGAATATTTACTAAACTATGAAATATCAAAAATATATTCTCGGTACTCTCTCTGCTGCCTGCATGGGTATGGTCATGCCAGCATGCTCTGACGACTTCATCGACGAGGAGCTCAACCACAAGCAGAGTACTGCATACTTCCAAACGCAGGAAGGCCTGGATGACCTCATCACAGGTACCTACTCTGCCCTGAAGTTCAAGTTCAACTACAGCACCTGGTCATACGTCATGTGGCCTATGGGTACCGACGAGTTCTCGGACGGCAACAACCAGGACGCAGCGTGGAACGGCTACATGCTCAATGCCACCGACTCCAAGATTGCCAACCTGTGGGACAACATGTTCAACCGTATCGAGTCGGCCAACGTAGCCATCAAGAATATCCCGCTCTACTACAGCCAGAGTTCCAGCACCTACAATACACGTCTGGGCGAGGCTTACTTCCTGCGTGCATTCTGCTACTTCCAGCTCGTACAGCAGTACGGCGGTGTGCCGCTCCAGCTCGAGCCATCGGAGGGCGTCATCAAGTATGACTACGTCCGCGCTACCGCCAAGGAGTGCTTTGCTCAGATCATCAGCGACTTCGAGCAGGCATACAGCTTGCTGCCTACCGAAATCGAAGCCACTGGCCGTATCAGCAAGTATGCTGCTGCCCACTTCATAGCCAAGGCCAAATTGTTCCGTCAGTCCGAGCTCAATGCCTCATGGAGTGCCGAGTACAAGGATGCCGACCTGAAGGATGTCATCGCCAAGTCAGACGAGGTCATCGCAGCCCATCCTCTGTGCGCCGATTATGTAGAACTCTGGGACTACAAGCAGGCCAATGGTGCCAACGAGACTGTAAGCGAGGTAGTACTGGCTGCACAGTTCTCGGACGACCAGTCAACCTGGGGCCGTTTCGGCAACCAGATGCACCTGGCCTATCCATCCGTTTACCAGGACATGGCTGGTACCAAGCGTGACATCTCGGGTGACCGTGAGTTCTGCTACCTGCGTACCACCAACTATGCGCTCGACGTGTTCGACCGTGTAAACGACTCCCGCTTCTGGAAGACCTTCATCACCACCTACGGCTGCAACTCGACCGCCAATGCACCTACCTACACCACCACACAGGATTATCTGGGTGTACTCCCATCAGTACAGTACGTCACTACAGATACAGCTGGTGTAGTATTGTCAACTTCAGGCCCAACAGATGCCGTAGTCACCTGTACCATCACTCCAAACAAAGAGTTGTATAAAAAGGGTACAATCCAGATGGACTCTACCTACAGCAAGCGTTTCGTAGGCAGCGAACTGGGCATCAAGTACATCATCAACGATGCAGGCGATACCGAGTATGCCAACATAGGCGTCGAGGGTCAGGTAACCCGTAACGGCGTGATGCAGGCTCCTCACACCTTCGTCCGCTACTTCAAGGGCGAAGAGGAGGGTTGGACCTCTGTACACGGCAACTACAGCTACCACAGCTCTGCTACACAGAAGCGCTTCGTAGCCGTATCTAAGTTCCGTGACGGATACCGTATCAACATCTCTAACCAGTTCGGTACTCGCGACGGTATCATAGCCCGTTCTGCCGAGGATGTACTCTTCGCAGCCGAGGCCTATGCCCGTAAGGGTGACTACACCAACTGTGTCAAGTACCTGAACATGCTCCGCGACCGCGCTGCCTACAAGGCTGGCGAGGACCGTGCCAAGCACGTTGACGGTGGTCAGGCCTACAAGAACAACACATACTGTGCTGGCAAGGGCGGTGGCTACTCGGCTGACGGTGCCATCTACTTCGAGACCAACACCTACTTCGAGTCGAACAAGCTGGAGGGCCAGGAGACTACCATCAACAGCCAGGCTTCAGACCTGCACCTGAACGATGTGAACGATATCCTCAACTCTGCTCGCGATAACAAGATCTACAATGCTCTGACCGACAAGTCTAACTTCGGTTCGGACGAGACCTTCAGCAAGGTTATGAACTTCATCCTCAACGAACGTACCCGTGAGTTGTGCGGTGAGATGCAGCGTTGGATTGACTTGTCTCGTTGCAAGGCTCTCAAAGGCCGTTGGGAGGCATTCAACGATGGTTGTGGCCGTGAGGGCAAGGACGCATTCGAGGACTATATGAACCTCCGTCCTATCCCACAGACTGCCTACATCGATGCCATCACCACTCCTGATGCAGCTTCACAGCAGAACCCTGGCTATTAAATAAATGGTTAGAAATTAAAATGGCCACTAATGCATGACCTCATTTACTTGAGGAAAAAACATTCTATATAGCGAGTCCAGCCGGGCATACACCCGGCTGGACTTTTTTTATTTCAAGGACTCTCCCCAACCTTCACTGAGAAGGTGAAGGACTCTCCCCGACCCTCCCTACGAGGGAGGGAGATTAATATATACAAACACTGGCGAAAGATCCCAATCGACAAGGGTGGTATTAATGAAAATTAATGTACAAAGATTAATTTGTATCACTTGAAGATTCACGCCTCAACTGACTGATTGGACTCTCCCCGACCCTCCCTACAAGGGAGGGAGTATTTCATATACAATATACTGGCGAAAAGACCCCATTGACAATGGCGGTATATTCGATAGCATTAATGTCAATTAAATCTTAAAATTAATGTGTATTCATTGGGATTCACGCCTCAACTGACTGAATTAATGTTGATTAATGACAATTAACGGAGAAAATTAAAGTTTAAGAGGTTAGGGGTTATTGTTTAATGGAGGTATGGTGGAAAAGCGATTGATTTATGGTGCTGCACATACAGGGCGTTGCCACCTAATGCACTATGACCCAGGGCGTTGCCCTGGGCTGACAGGTGTTGTCCCTTCGGGACGTCCCCATCCAGTCATAACGTAAACGCGTAGCCAACATAATTCCTATAATTCGATAAATTCTAGTGGATATATAACTCGATAAATTCTAGTAGATTAATAATTCTCGTAATTCTCTAATTCTAGTAATATATATAGTTCGGAGGAATTCGTTTAATAGTAATCAAGAGGATAACTTTCGTATAATTTAGTTTAATTCGGTGTTTCTTGAATAATTCTCGTAATTCTCTAATTCTAGTAATATATATAATTCCAGTTCATTGAGGTATAGTCTTGTACCGAGCCATGGCGCGTTTCATGTCCTCGATCATCTCACGGCGGAACCATTCCGGGCTGACGACTTCGATGCCGGAGCCCCAACTGAGAAGTTCGCGGCGGAAGTCCGGCGAAGGGCAGATATCGTACGAAAACTCCCACACACGGTCAGCGTCCGGCACAGAGGGAGCAGAGAGCAGGCACTCCTGCTGCGAGTGGTGCAGCGGCTTGGTGTGCAGGAAATGGAAAGTAGGGCCATAGACATGGAGCACCACACGTTCAGGCTGTGGCGAAGTGTAGATGCCATAGCTGTGGCGGAAATAAGTCTGAGGATCGAACGGCAACGACGGCACGAAGTGCTCGCCCTCGATGAGCGAGAGATGCACGATGCGGTCGAAGGCGAAACTCTGCACATAGGTGCGGTCGTCCTTGCGGCCCGTCAGGTACCATCGGCCATCGTGCAACTTGAGACAATAGGGTTCGAGGCGGCACAGGTAGGGCTGCTGGTCCACGAACTTCTGGTAGGTGAGCATGAGCGGCATACAGAGACGGATGGCCTCCACCACACGGCTGAAGTAACGCATGCCCGTGGGAGTGGGTTCGAGCAGGATGCGGTCACGCACCTCCTGCTGCTCGCGCACCAGCTGACCGAGGCTGAAGGAGTTGATCAGCCAGTTGGAGAGTTCGTTGGTATCCTCCACGTCGATGTAATAGCGGTTGTTGTGGCGGTTGCACTCCACCAGGATGCCGAACATATCGAGGATGGCGGCCTTGTAATTGAGCAACGTATTCTTGAGCAACGGCTGGCCGTGACTGAGTTCTTCGTTGCGCACGAACTCCTCGTTCATCTCGGCCAACGACTGTCCCTCACGGTGTATGCGCAGTTGGTTCACAATCCAGAGACACACTCTGAGCTTGCGACTTTGGGTCTGGGTCTGCATATCGGATATCAAAGTTTGCCACAAAGATACATCTTTTTTCGGAATTGTAGGAGCAAGCACAAGAAATTTGTGCTTGCTCCCTATATCTTTGCACTGTCGAAAGACCAAAAGTGAGTAATCAACCCTAAAAAATAGACAGTATAAAACACAGAACATTATGGAAACTAAAAACACTACACAGGCCGCACAGCCACAGAAGCTGGAGGCACTCAAGGCTGCCATGAGCAAGATCAACAAGGCATTCGGAGACGGCAGTATCATGAAGATGGGCGACGAGGCCACCGACCACGTCGAGGTCATCCCCACAGGCAGCATCAGCCTGAACGCCGCTCTGGGCGTGGGCGGCTTCCCACGCGGACGTATCATCGAGATATACGGCCCTGAATCGAGCGGCAAGACCACCCTCGCCATCCACGCCATAGCCGAGGCACAGAAGATGGGCGGCATAGCAGCCTTCATCGACGCCGAACACGCCTTCGACCGGTTCTACGCTCAACGACTGGGCGTGGATACAGCCAACCTGCTCATCTCGCAGCCAGACAGCGGCGAACAGGCGCTGGAGATAGCCGAGAACCTCATCCGGTCATCGGCCATAGACATCATAGTGATCGACTCCGTTGCTGCCCTGACGCCCAAGGCCGAGATAGAGGGCGAGATGGGTGACAACAAGGTGGGACTGCAGGCGCGACTGATGAGCCAGGCCCTGCGCAAGCTCACCTCCGTGATAGACAAGACGAACACGGTGTGTATCTTCATCAACCAGCTCAGGGAGAAGATAGGCGTGATGTTCGGCAACCCCGAGACCACTGCCGGCGGCAACGCCCTGAAGTTCTACGCCTCGGTGCGTCTGGACATACGCCGCGTGAGCACCATCAAGGTGGGCGAAGAGGCGATAGGCAGCAACGTGCGCGTCAAGGTGATCAAGAACAAGGTGGCACCTCCGTTCCGCAAGGCTGAGTTCGACGTGCTCTACAACCAGGGTATCTCCCGCCTGGGCGAGGTGCTGGACCTGGCCGTCGAACATGACCTGATCAAGAAGTCGGGCAGTTTCTTCTCGTACGAGGGCAGGAAACTGGCGCAGGGCCGCGACAAGACGATGCAGTGCCTGGCGGACAACCCCGAACTGGCCGAAGAGATTGAGCAACGCCTCAGCGCCCTGCTGCAGAGCCCAACTGCCGACGTGACTGCCGAGGCTGAGAGCGAGGATGTTGAACCAAACAAGTCTCAGTCCGATGATGATGCAGCTTGACCAGACCCCTATGTTGGACGGTATCCTGGGCCACTGCATTCCGCTCGACCTGACGGCGGACTGCACGCTGCCCTACTGCGAGAACTCGGTGCAGGCGGGAATGGCTGTGACACGCGTATCGGACGAACATCAGACCATCGACCTGAGCCGCCTGCTGGACATCGAGGCAGACCACTTCTGCACACACGTGAGGGGTGACTCGATGGAGGGCGCCTGCATCCACTCCGGCGACCTGCTCATAGCCCGCAAGTGCGCCCAGGCGGAGGAGGGGCAGATAGTCATCGCCGAGATTGACTGCGAGTGTACGGTCAAGCAGTACCACTACGACCCGGACCTGAAACGGGTGGTGCTGCTGCCCCGCAACCCGAACTACTCTCCCATCGTGGTCCGCCCCGACCAGTCGTTCCTGATACTGGGTGTGGTGGAGAAGGTAATCAAGACTATCTAATCAAGTGATCTTTTCATCCTATGTACCTGTTCTATGATGCCCTATTGGCCGATGCCAAGGCAATGAGATACGCTTGCGGTATGTCGCGCAGCTTCCTGCTGGGTGCCATTGCCACTGAACTGCTCGAGATGCGGCAACTGCTCCTGTCCGCTCTGCGCAGTGACAACAAGGGCTGCAGCGCCGACGACGATGTCGTTGACGCTACAGCCGACATTCAACCGGACAACCTGTGCGAGATGGGCGACGAGGTGTGCGATGCCATCGAACAATGCACTGCCAACCACGCCCTGATGACCTGCAACCGCCGCCCTGCACACTCGACGGGCGACTGCGAACTGTACAGCCCGGGGTTCCGGTACTCGGGACTCTCCTATGCCGACCAGTCGGCGCAATTGACGGAACAACACCTGTACCGCACGATGCTGGATGCCCTGCAGGACGTATCACTGGACGTGAGCGCCATCGAATCATGCCCCTTCCCGCTCTGCGAACTCTCTATCCTGCTCGCCAACGAGGTGAAGGACCTCGCCCACCAGTTGGCGCACCAGCGTCAGTTGGCCCTCGCCTACGCTCGCCAACGCACCATGGCCGATGACCACGACCCGCAACTGGCCACTTACATCAACCGTACCATCGAGGCGGGCTTCATGACTCCCTCTGCTCAATGGGAGGCGAACGTGACGCGCAGCCAGATTGCCTACTGGGTATCGCTCGCCGCCCTGCGCCTCAAGATCTCACGCCAGTGGAAATGGGCGCTGGACCGCTGGGGCATCGACAACCTGGCCCAGGAGAACAACCGCAACATAAGCGGCCGCTACATCCCACGCAAATCCACTATCGACGGGATATTTAGATAACTCAATACATGAACTATGAACTGGAATTATAAATTTTACTAGAATTAGAGAATTATAGGAATTATAAATCTACTAGAATTTGAGAATTACGGGAATTATATTTTACTAGAATTCGCGAATTATAAGAATTTCTTTGTTTACTAGAATTAGAGAATTATATGAATTTATATCTACTAGAATTTATTGAATTATAAGAATTATTTTGGGGACATTATATTAAGATGGGATGGGAGCGCCCCGCAGGGGCAATACCTCTTAGCCCAGGGCAACGCCCTGGGTAACAATGTGTTAGACGGGTGCGCCCTGCTTTCTATGTTAAAATCCAAACATTTTGACCAAAATTTTTAGTTTTAAGCTGAAATTTTATACTTTGGGTCAAAAAACTGCTTATTTTTGACCATTGCAGTCAAAATATGGATGAGTTTGTTCTTGACATTATTGAGAGCAACTGGCGTTTTCTTGCCTCGCTGGATAAGCCTTGC
>JAILKE010000081.1 GCA_024694125.1 Bacteroidales bacterium | reverse complement strand
GACAACGGCGCCACCAATCGGGGGAAATAGACCTTCGAGAATACATTCGAATTACCCGTAAAGGCGGTCTGCCCCGTCGTAAAACAGGCTGCAAAATAGTTCCACAGCACAACACCGCTCATGTAGAAAAGGTCCGCAGGCAACTCGCCCGTTGATACTCCCGCGATATTGGCAAAGACAAACTTATACATCACGGTGGTGAGCATAGGCTGAATCAAGAACCACAACGGGCCGAAAATCGTCTGCTTATAAATGGTTACTATATCGCGCTTGACATACTGTTTGTACAGGTCACGGTACTGCCAAATACCTTTCAGGTCAACGTCGAGCAGTTTCTTGCGCGGTTTGATGATGATATCCCAGTGTTCCATAAAATAAAAACATAAGGCCCTTCAACCGAAAGAGCATAAAAATGGATTCCAGCCCTCCAGTCAGGAGGCTGCGAATAGGTCGCAAATAAGATATTCGGGGTAAAGCTCCGCGACGCCTGTCACATACGTGCAGGCGCGCGGGCACTATAACGTCGCAAAGTTAGTAATTTTTAATACGATATCCAAATTTTAAGGACGAAAAACGCCGCGCAAGGGCTGATTTATCGGATGTAAGGTGTTTTACAACATTAAAAATCGGCAATTAAAAGCAAAAAGTATGCTAACGAGGAGCTTATGGCACGATTCCAGCAGATTGAACTGAATGAGAAGAATCTCCACGAAATATAAAAAGGAACTGCGCACTGGACAACCAGCGCGCAGTCTAACTTTATATCAAGAGGGCATTTACGATGTAACCGATTCAATGCATCGATTGTTCCATGGTACGGGAATCAGAAATGACCATCTTCCGAGTCTCCGTAACCGTAGCCATAGCCATAACCGTAGCCATAGCCGTAACCGTAGCCATATCCATAGCCGTAACCATAGCGGCGACGGGACATGACTGCGCCGTTGAGCATCACGCAGAGATTCTTGAACTTGAACTTCTGGTAGATCTTCTCAATCTCGGGCAAAATACGGCGGTCGGTCACACCTGCACGTACCACGAATATCTGTAGATCCGAGAACCTCGCACAAATGAATGAATCAGCAATGACGGCACAAGGTACGGTATCGAGAATGATGTATTCGTAACGTTGACGCAATTCCTGAATCATTTCATCGAGTTTGTCCATCATCAGCAACTGCACTGGATTGGGTGGTATCTGACCTGCCGGCATGATGTCCAAGTGGTCGTTGACTACCGACTCAAAGATACACTCATCGAGCGTCATGCGACCCGACAGATAAGCAGAGAGGCCAGGTCGATTACCGTGGCGCATCTGCTGCAGGTCGTTCTGCTTGAAGAGCAATGGATTCTTATGACCCTTACGGATATCCATATCGATCCAAATAGACCGCTTGTCGGTATTGGCAAGGCACGACGCCAGGTTGACGGACACGAAACTCTTGCCCGCACCAGGAGCGAAAGAGGTGAACAGTATTACCTGCGGACGACGGCCATCGTGATCGGTGATGAAAGAAAGGTTACTCTGCACGATGTGCATACCTTCGGCCAAGGCATTCTTACTCTCGTTGGTCACCACAATACGATTGGACTTGACTCGTGTATCCTTGCCACGCAGACGGTTGAACCACGAGACATTGTCACTCACCTTACCGAACTCAGGCACCTCACCAATGTACGGCATGGTGAGCATATCCTCGATATCCTTACGGCCACGCACTCCACTATTGAAGAATGCCAAAAGCAAGAAGATTATGCCCGGAATGGCGAATCCTACTGCGACAAACTTGACCAGAATCTTGTACGGCACGGGATAAATAGGTGCAGTGCTGCCCATTGGATTCTCGATCAATCGGGTATCGGCCTCACTGACCGCTATCTGCAGACGGAGTTCCTCGCGTTTCTTGAGCAAGAAAGAGAAATACGACTGCTTGTAGTCGCGCGTGATGCTGAGGGATTTAGCCTCGATGGAGGTTGAATCGTAACGAGTCTTGACATTATTGCGGGCAGCCGAATAGCGCGCCACACGCTTGTTGGCAGCGCGGACCTTGGTGGAGAGTTCCTCCACGTATGCATCCATGCCCGTGGTGAGCGAAAGGACGAGTGCATCCAGGTTGGCATCAATCTTGCCGAGCGCGGGGTTATTGGCCGATGAATTGGCTATCAATCTGTTGCGCTGGACAATGAGCGTATTGTACGAATCAATCTTACCCGCTATGCCTGCCTCGCTGGCACCCTGCAGAGCAGGGATATACTCCTTGGCCGACACCGAAGAGCGCAGACACTGGCGCAGGTCGTAGGCGGCATCGAGTTGGGTGTGCAGTTCGGCTAATTCGTCTTCGGCGCGGTGCTGGTCATCGAACTGCACGGCAGGACGGTAATCATTCTTTTCGCCCAGACTATTGGGGTCAACACCCATGTTGAACAACTTACCTTCGGCCTCACCCAGTTCCTGTGCTGTCTCCTGGATACGTTCATCGACGAACTTGGCAGAACTGATGGTGACGGCATTCTTCTCCTCGAGGGTCTGTTCGTTATAAACATCGACGAAGCAGCGCAAAATATCGTCGCACAGCTCCACCGAACTGGACTGGCATGTGAGTCGTACCATGGCCGATGCACGACTCGTAGCTACAACCGACTCACGGCACATCTGACCCGCCTCGGTACTGCTGCACCTACGCACCACGACAGTCTGCTCCAGATTGGCCACCAACTGCGGGTACTGGTCATCGGACACAGTAATCATGAAGCGACTCTCAATGCCCGGGAGGGGGTACTCCTCGTTGAAGTAATACAGTTGCTCCGTATCATGTTCCAGAGTGTATCCCGCCACCTTGATCTCGTCCAAACGGAACTTGCCTGGCGAGACGGGAACCACATGCATCTCGTAGTCACAGATATAGGGCTCGAGGAACTTGGCAGTGAAGGGGCGGTTCTTGTAGAGATAATGACGACGGAATGCGCCCAACTTGTAGTAAATCACATCCAGGTTGAGGCGCTCGGCTACCTCACCGGCCAACTTGACCGAATTGAGGATGTAGAGCTCATTGCTCATATTGGTCACGCCCAGGTCGTAAATGCCGAGGTAAGTGCGCATGTCGAGTTCGTCGCTGGCCGAGAACTTAATCTGTAGGTCAGCCACTCGCTCGTACTTGGGTTGTATGGTATGCACGTACAGGAAGCCTATGCCGAAAGCCACCAGAGCGCACAACACGAACCAGAACCAGTTCATCAAGAGCATCATGAAGAAATCCTTCATGTTGAATCTTGCGGCTGCTTCGCGGCGCTTGGCCTCGGCGCGGTTCAGGGCGGCATTATTGACGTTCGAGTCCTGCCGGTTATACTTCATATTTTCCATACTGTATCGGCATTGAAATATAGCGACGATGCCGTCTGCTACCCGGCAGGGAAGCGAACGGGCATCGGATTATAATCACTTATTGATAGACAAGAAGATGGCACCCATCGAGACGACGAAAGCCATGATGGAAGAGAAGGCCGTGAGATAACGGTAGGCCGAACTCTCCTCAATCTGCTGTGCACCGGCTGGTTCGATGTAGATGATATCGTTCTGCTGCAGGTAATAGACAGGAGAATTGACCAAATTGCTCAACATCGTGAAGTCGATGCGGTAGGTCCACAGTTCGCCGTTCTCCTCGCGCACCACCAGTATATCCCGACGGTCATTGCCATTCTGGAAACCGCCTGCCATGGTGATGGCCTCGATGACGGTGCAACGGTCCTTGCCGATGGTGAGCACCTTGCCCTCGTTGCCACGTATCACGACGACGTGGAAGGAAAGCAGTTCCACATTGACCACAGCATCATTGACGTACTGTCCGTCTCGCAGGCGGGTCTGCAGGTCTTCGGCCACCTCTCGGCGGGACTTGCCCTCGACGTAGATACGGCCCAGGATGGGAAACTCTATATATCCTTCATTATCAACGTGAAAACCCTGCAAACTATTGCTACTACCCAATGCATTGTTACCATGCGAGGACGAGGTGTAGCCATACTGGCCCTGGCTCCCGCCATTGCCTATCAGTGTCTGGTTATTGAACACGTCAACCAGCTCCTTATCCTTGGACGCAATGGAGATGGCCAACTGATCGTCGGCTTGAATGCGGATATCGTAAGTGGTGGCTATGCGCTTGGCATCCTGGTAGTCGTCAGCATCCTGAAAAAGGATATAATGCTCGCGCGAAACGCAACTACCGAACAGTAAAGTGACCAATATAAACGACAGTAGTGAAGCGTATTTCATAGTAGCAACATAAAAGTGGTTTATATATATACAGACAATCTGGCTGCGGCACAGATTGCCTCGCTCGTTGGCGAAAAAAGAAAAGGACTGTACCACTCTCTAAAGGAAAAGAATATACCGTGGCACAATCCTTAATTTAAGAGGCGCTTTTTAGTCGGCCTGCTGCTCGATGAGGTGCTGTACATAGACGGCACGCTCCATCTTACGGCGGTTAACCTGTGAAGGTGCGTCGAACTGCTGACGACGACGGAGCTCTTTGACAACGCCGGTCTTCTCGTACTTACGCTTGAATTTCTTCAGGCAACGCTCGATGTTTTCGCCTTCTTTAACTGGTACAATGATCATATCGTACGGGTTATTAAATGTCAGAATCTCCCGGCCCCCTGTTTTACATCTCCATTTCTAATGGCCTGGGATCATCTGTCGCCTATCCTTTTGATAAGCGGTTGCAAAGTTAGGGGTTTTTGCACAATTTTCCAAACAAATATGCAAAAAATTAACTAATTACGCATATAAATCGGGCACCTTGGCCCATTTTTGCAAATTATAATTATCTTTGCATACCGTTTTTGAACTCAAATTAATCACTACGAACATGATAGACTACCGTAATCGAATCGAGCTGCTGCGGCAGCAGATGCAATCCGAAGGAATCGATGCCTACATCATCGACAATACCGATCCTCACCAGAATGAATATATGCCCGAGCACTGGAAGTGCATAGAGTGGCTGACGGGCTTCCGCGGCGAGGTTGCCACGGTGATAGTCACCACCACGGCTGCCTGGCTATGGACCGACAGCCGGTTCTTCATCAGCGGTGCGGAACAGTTGCAAGGGACTTCGGTCCAACTGATGAAACTATGCATTGACCCCGATCCTGCCACGTGGTTGGCTTCCCTGCAACAGACATCGGCCCAAACCAGCTCCGCCCCACTGCACACGGCTGGCGTCAAGAGTCTGTTACCACGGGAACTGGCCCAAGCCACCGCAACGGACATTGACCTGATCAACCGCCTGTGGGAGGACCGCCCTTCGCTGCCATTGGCCCCCATCGAACTATATCCTGAACAATATGCCGGAGAGGGTGCCCGGAGCAAGATGGCTCGCATATTGTCCCAGTGTGATACACTGCTATTGTACCGCCTGGACGAAATTGCCTGGGTGCTCAATCTGCGGGGATCGGACATCCCCTGCACGCCGGTCTTTGTCAGTTACCTACTGCTCAGCCACAACGGTTGCACGTTGTATGTGGACCGTGCCAAACTCTCACCTGCCGTGGAGGAATACCTGTCCGGAATAAGCGTAAAGGTTGCGCCGTACGACGAGGCGCCCACGTCAATGCTGTGCGACGAGATGGAACGACTGAATCCAATTCCTGTATTCAAGGCTATCAAGAATGAGACCGAGATACAGGGCATACGGGCTGCCATGCACCGCGACGGCATTGTGATGACCGAATTCTACTATTGGCTGGAACAACGATTGGGCTTGATCGAGCCCGATGCATCGGCCCCCGCCCTACCCTCGACCCCGGTTACCGAGATGGAGTGTGTACAACGGCTCATAGACCTGCGTAGCCAGAAGCCGCTGTACCGCGAGGAAAGCTTCCCTGCCATCGTGGCCTGGAATGCCCACGGCGCCATGCCGCACTACGAGAATTGCGCTGCGACCGACGTCCCCATCCAGGGCAACGGACTGCTGCTGATCGACACCGGCGGACAGTACCTGGACGGAACGACCGACATCACCCGCACCATCGGCATCGGCCATATTTCGGACGCCATGCGACACGACTACACGCTGGTGCTCAAAGGGCATATCCGTCTGGCCGAAGCTGTATGCCCAGCTGGAACACGCGGCGACCAACTCGATGCCTTGGCCCGTATGGACCTGTGGCGCGACGGCAAGACCTATCTGCACGGCACCAGCCACGGCGTGGGCCACTACCTCAGCGTGCACGAGGGTCCGCAGTCTGTACGTATGCAGCACAACCCGCAACCGCTTCTGCCCGGCATGGTAATGAGCAATGAACCAGCCATCTACCTGGAAGGTCGCTACGGCATTCGTCACGAGAACTGTGTACTGGTCCGGCCGTACAACGTATCGGACCAAGCTCCATTGGCCACTCCATGCCAACCTAATGAATTTGGCGACTATATATGTCTCGAGACGCTCACGCTATGCTACCTCGACACGCACTGTCTGGACCTCAAATTGCTCACCCGCGGCGAGATTGATTGGATCAATAATTACAATCAGTGGGTCTATAGTTCCCTGGCGCCCGAATTGCCCGAAAAAATGCGTAATTGGCTGATGACGAAGTGCCAACCAATTGGGTAAAAGGACTATAAAATACTCAAATATAGGTATATTTGCCAATCGGAATTGACATTTTTGTGCCGATTTGTATTAAAAAATGATAAAAATAAAGTTTTTACAACTTTCTATTTGCATAATCAGAAAAATACGTCTATCTTTGCAACGTGTTTTTCATGGTATTAGATTTAAGGTAATGAGGAAATTGTTCGTCGTGAGACGAGCAATTTCTGCTTTTTAAACCAAACCTATCCGCACACGCCTCCCACCCGCATACAATATCCACTGACAAGGCCACCCCTTGCCTGTCGGTATTATATCCCTTGCATCGGGCAAGCTCAAAAACAAGCGCAGTGTAAGACCTGCGTAAGTGAAAAGTAAGTGATTTCACTTACTCTGCACTTACGCTGAACATCCTCTCTGCATCTCCAACCCTTTGCCTGTCCGATACCGCAGAGGACCTTACAACTTCGTTGATTGGACAAAAAAAAGACCGACTGACTTCAAATCGCAATTGCGGCAATGCTGTCAGTCGGTCGTTTAGGAGTTATGTATGTGGAGTTATTTCACCCGGATAGTATCACCGCGCTGCTGAACGATGGCACGGTAGAAGTCGTCGCTGTATGCTGGATGCTCGGGACTGGCAGTCACACCGTAGGGTGTGCGGAGGAAGTCGCCTGGACGGCCCTCGGCCTCACGTTTCACGTTGCCATCCATATACTTGACGAGCAGATAGATGCCCAGTTCCTTGTAGCGAGCAGTAGCGGCATTGCTCTCGGTGGCACTATATTCCGTGAGGAAGCGGGTGACATCGGCCGAATTGGTCTTCATCAGACTGAGAGCGTGCTGGTCGATGCTGTCCTGCTGCTGGTCAAATCGGTTTTCGAGTTCATCACGCACGCGGCTCACATCGACCATCATTGGCTCATATCGGGCATAGACCTGTTGAGCAATCCAGTTGTTCATCCAGAAGGCTGAAGTCCACGAGAAGGTCAGCAGGTCGCCGTTACCTACGCGGAAACACTCTGGTGCCTCGAGGATGTTGTTGTATATCGGGCAGAAGACGGCAGTGTTGGCATCATCAACGGCAAACCAGGTCTTGGCGCCCACCTCTCGGGGCAACCAACCACGCATCTCGCTTACGAAGACAAAGCCGGTCTGCTGCGTAGCGACGGCGCGGTCATGCAGATACTCCTGGCCATCGACCTTGAAGGTCATCGGACGCCAACGGTAGGGGCAATGGAAGGGACCTCCACCGACGTCGTGCGACATATCCCAAGGGGTGCCCTCGAAGTGGTCGCGCATGGCTGTCTGCACGTCTCGATGCGACAGTTTGCGGTCCGGACGGACATACAGTGGCAAGATGGAATCCTGTGGACACTGTGCACTGCACTGCTTATCTACGAAGGGGAAATAGCGGTCCATGCCCTTGGCATAACGATTGAAGAACGACCATACTCGGCCATCACAACCTCTGTAAGCCATATAATCCTGCTCGCCGAAGGTTGCGGCGAAGTCGAAGTCACGGTCAGCACCCTGATACTTGCCACACTCACGGGCAAAGCTGATCAAATCGGCGCTATACATACAGCTGTCGCCCACTTCATAGCGGTTCAACTTCTTGTTGAGCTTCTTGCCCTGAGGAAAATGGTGTATGCGAGCCTGATTGGCGTGACCCGAGATGCAATCGTCTGGGATGCGACGGGCTACCCACACGGCACCTGTACGTCCTGGGCCCTTGGCTATCATATCCATTACCCAAACCTCGTTGGGATCGCCGATGGAAAAGGTTTCACCCTCACTGGCATAACCATAACGGGCTACGAGCGAGGTCATTACATCGATAGCCTCGCGGGCAGTCTTGGAACGCTCAAGAGCAATGTAGATGAGCGAACCATAGTCGATGACCGCAGTGGAATCCATCAGACTCAGGTCGCCTCCCCATGTGGACTCGGCCACTGTGACCTGCCACTCATTGACATTGCCCACCACACGATAGGTGTGAGGCACTTCTTCTATCTCGCCCAATGGACGCTGGGTGTCCCAATCGACCACCTGACGCTTGGCGCCTGCCGGATGATCGGCTGCGGGGGTATAATAGAGTTCGCCATACAGTTGGTGGCTATCGGCCGCATAACTGATCATCGTAGATCCTGTCTGCGAAGCCTTCTTGCCCACCAGGAAATTGGTACAGGCCACGCCATCCTGCGCTATGAGCAGGGCGGCAGCCATTGGGAGCATACGTAATAGGTTGTTGCGCATAGGTAATAAGGTTATCGGGGCACGGGATGCACCCCAGTTGGATGAATATTTCTATTAGAAGAACTTCTTGTAGTGTACGACATTCTCATTGCCGCAATGATCTTGTACCCAGATACGGACATCGTGCATCTTGCCTCGTTGGATACCGAAATCACGTGGACGCGCCAGTCGTCGGCCATAACGATTCAAGTCAAATGGTACGAACTGGTCATCGATGAAGACCTTGTACCTCGCGACTCCGCTGCCTCGGTCAGATACTGAGATTTGTGCTCGATTCCAAGTCATACTGACGATGACGGCTGACGGCTTGGAGGTATCGCGGCGGACGACAAATCGGCCGAACTCGAGCAACTTGACGTGCATAGCTCCATCTCGGTAGGCGCCACCGACATAGCCGCCCTGCAAGTTCCATACATAGAGTTGGCGGGGACAAGTCAATGTGTCGGCATAGGCCTTGGGTACCGGAATGGTAAGCATATAATGATCGTGAAGCGGCATACTGGTATTGCCCACTGCATAGACAGGTGACACACACGGCATATTAGGATCTGTCGGTGCTGTACGCTTGTACGGCAATTCTGTATCATCGTACATATTGCCTGCCGGCATACTGATATGGAAACCTGCCGAATCGAATTCCAGAGGTTGATCGTGCCTTACCAAGATGCCTTTACTGAGCATTGTACCTGCTGCCACTCCCTTGTACGGGTCGCCAGGCAAGGCACTCTTCTTGCCCTTGATATGGAAGAATACTTCGCTCTTATTGCCATGATAGTCCTCAAGCTCATATCGGAAATCATAATTACGCTCCTCATCTATCACGACGGTACCATCGCCCAAAGATTGGTCTATCATGCGCAGATGATTACCTGGCTCAACAAAGCTCTTCTGTACCATTGCTCGTTGATTGACCCAACCTCTGAAGTCGGTCAATGAATTGGTATAACGACGCTCCGAGTAGCGGAACTTATCACACGTGAATCGGTACACAAGACTATCATCAACGAAAAGGCTCACCCGATACAAGCCATAGGTATTGCCCATGTTCTCGATATAGTCGAAGGCCTTGAGCCCCACGCCGACACGACCCCAACCAGTCAATCTCTTGTTGATGGTACGTTGACCTGACTGGGTAACAATGACCGAAGCCGACTGACGTGCCTTGAGTCCATTGATCACTCCTCCCAATGGATAGAAGAAGAGGCGACTGGCACGCGGTGGCTTGTGATCGGCTATGCTGTCGCGGAAGAATGGCATAGGATTGTAAAACTCATCATCTTCATCATTGCAGTCTCGCAATTCGAAGTGCACATGAGGACCTGCCGAACTACCGGTATTACCGCTTCTGGCTATGACATCACCCATCTTGACAGGCAACTCACTCGGAGCAAACGTAGCCTGTATATTATTGACCTGCATCTCCGATTGCCGTTGGCGCAGTTTCTCACTGATTTGGTCGCTGAAGGAATTCAGATGGGCATAGACCGAAGTCAGACCCAATTGCGGGTGTCGGACATAAACCGTCAAGCCATAACCCAAGGCATTAACCCCTACTCGACATACATATCCATCGGCAAAACTATAAACGGGATGATTGATGGTTCCTTGTGTCTTGAAATCAAGACCGGCATGGAAATGATTATTGCGCAACTCGCCGAAGTTACCAGCCAGGAACAGCTCCATCCGGAGCGGTGCACAATACGAAAAGGTTGAATCGGGCAACACCGGACTCTGTGCATAGGCGCAAAATCCGGTGTTGATCATGATAAAGAGGATAAGCGTATATATCTGCTTATTCATTAACATATTAGGTTAATTGTCTAAAATATCAATACATACCTCTGCTTCACGCAGCAGTATAGATTAAAGTGCAAAATATGCGGGATTCGCATCCCTCCAAAATATAAAAAATTGCACTACTCGATGCAGCCATAGAGCAACACCTGCAGTGCAATAGATTATTGTCAGACGTTGAAACGGAAGTGCATAATGTCACCATCCTGCACTACATATTCCTTTCCTTCGACGCCCAACTTGCCAGCTTCACGCACAGCCGCCTCACTACCGTACTGCAAGTAATCGGCATACTTGATTACCTCGGCACGGATGAAGCCCTTCTCGAAGTCTCCATGGATGATACCGGCACACTGTGGTGCCTTCATACCTTTGCGGAACGTCCAAGCCTTGACCTCCATCGGACCTGCCGTAATGTAGGTCTGAAGACCGAGCAAATCATATGCAGAATGAATCAAGCGGTTCACACCACTTTCCTCGAGACCCAACTCTTCGAGGAACATCTGACGCTCGTCATAGCTCTCTAACTCGGCAATCTCGCTCTCAATCTTCGCACTGATGACGAGCACCTCGGCATCCTCGCCTTCTACTGCCTTGCGCACCTGCTCTACATACTGATTGCCCGACTTGGCCGAAGCCTCATCAACATTGCATACGTAGAGAATAGGCTTGCTAGTGAGCAGGAACAGGTCACGTACGGCTTGGATTTCGTCGGCCGATTCTAACTTAGAAGTCACAGTACGGGCTGATTTACCTTCCAGAAGTGCTGCGCGCACGGCGGACATGACTTCAAATTGAGCCTTGGCCTCCTTGTCGTTGCCAACCTGCGCAAGTTTCTGAACCTTGGGCAAACGAGCCTCAATCGTCTCGAGGTCCTTCAACTGCAACTCTGTATCAATAATCTCTTTATCGCGAACTGGATCAACGCTGCCATCCACGTGAACCACATTGCCATCATCAAAGCAACGCAATACATGAATGATAGCATCCGTCTCACGGATATTGGCCAAGAACTTATTACCGAGACCCTCACCCTTCGATGCACCTTTCACAAGGCCTGCGATATCAACTATTTCAACAGTGGCAGGGACAATACGGTCTGGATGTACAATCTCCGCAAGTTTGTTCAACCGCTCATCGGGCACAGTAATAACGCCCACGTTCGGTTCAATTGTACAAAAAGGGAAATTCGCTGCCTGTGCTTTAGCACTTGACAAACAATTAAACAGAGTGGATTTTCCTACATTGGGCAATCCAACTATTCCACATTTAAGTGACATTACTATTTCTAATTAATGGGGACTATTAAACAACATACCCCGTTTTACATGTTACCTTAAAAGACATTTCTTCCGAATACTTCGCATTGAACACTCAATAAATACGAAGTAATCCAGATCTAAATACCATCTAAATACAGATAGGTGAGACACACAAGCATCGGGAACCGAATCCTAATAACGACCGATACCCGATGCTCACATTATAATTATTACTTCTTTGACTTCTTGCGGTAGAGTCCGTACGAATGCTTATGTTCAGACTCCCCTTCGCTATACGAAGCATAATAATTATAGTACGTATGACCGTAGTATCGATATCCATAATACTTACCATAGCCGGTATAACCCATACTATAATTAAGTACTTCATAATCAATATCGGTCAATACCACAGCCATGTTACGCAGCTGATGGCTTGTATATACATCTTGTACAGCAGGCAACTGACGTCTATCCAGATAACCGACTCGCATTACATAGAGAGTCAAGTCTGCCACACGGTTAGCAATACCGGTATCAGCGACAATGCCCAACGGAGGATTATCCAAGATGATATAATCGAATCGCTCACGCAAATATTCGATCACCTTATCAAATCGGTCACTCATCAGCAACTCTGCAGGATTCGGTGGAATAACACCGCCTGGCAGGATAGACACATTCTCGTATGGAGTAGCCTGTACCAATGTACTCAAGTCATCCTCCTGCGCAGCCAGATATTCACTTACACCCTTCTTACCACGCATCTTGAAGAAACGGGAAGAGGCCATCTTACGCAGGTCAATATCCACCAGACATACTTTCTTACCAGAGATTGCATACGCCATTGCCAGATTGACGGCAATGTACGACTTACCTTCACCTGCCATAGTAGAAGTAAGAGAGATGACTTGCTGTTTCTGACCCGATGTCGCCATGAACGACAAGTTTGCTCGCAATATACGGAACGACTCAGAAATCTGATTATTCGCGCCAGCCTCAACAAACAAAGTCTGATTAGCCTGCTTCTTCGGTTTGCTAGGAATTTCTCCCACAATCGGAGCCTTAACTACAGCCGAAACATCACTTCTACCACGTACCTTAGTATATAGAATATCCTTAAGATAATAGAAAGCAAATGGGATAATCAAACCTAAGGCAAATGCCAAAAGCATAATACGCATTTTCTTGGGAGAAACAGGGAAATTATTACCAAAAGCAGAGTCAATCAAACGGACATTAGACTCCGTCATAGACTTCATGATGGCATTTTCCTCAGTTTTCTGGAGCAAATAGTTGTAAAGAGCACTCTTTACGGCTTGCTCACGCTCAATACTGGTCAATGCGCGCACATTGCTGGTTGCTTCGCTCACACGAGACATATTGCGCTGAGACAACTTATTGATCTCGCCAATCTGCATCTCGAGACTATTCTGCACGTCGGCCGAAGTCAACTTGATATTATCCAACAATACGTCAAGGGCAGCAGCTCTATCAAGTACCACAGGGCTCTTGTCTGACGAATACGTTCTCAACTGGTTATATCGCAGAAGGCCCTCATCATAACGCTGAATCTGAGTATTGAGGACTTGACTGCTGATACCGACATTAAGCGGAAGCATCGAATACTTGATAGTATCAAGCACAGAACGCAGCTCTTTTATCAAGCGCAATTGAACTTCAAGTTCAGACAATTGAACTTCCTGATTATGAGTCAAAGTCAAATAACTAGATGCCTCCGTCATAGGATTGATGGTCTTTTCCGAAGACTTCATATCCTCCAACTTTGCATCGACTTCATTCAACTCTGCGCCGACTACATCAATACGTTGCGCGATGAAGCGAAGAGAGCCATCAAGCACCTCATTTTTCGACTCTATCGTAATTCTATTATACTCGTCAATAACCGTATTAAGAATATCAGCAGCCTTACGCGATGAACTAGCAGTATAAGACAAGTTCAACGTAGAACTCTCCTTATCTGCCATTGACGCAGACAGACTATTTAAATAAGCAGTCGTTGCCAATTCAAGGTTTCTCGCGAATACATATACATAATCAGACTTCTCGCTGACATAACGTTCAAAGGTGCGAGGACGGATTCTGACGAAAGCAGGGCCGATGCCAGGCAAATCCACCTCCTTATTAAATGGACATACAAAGGTTGTATCTTCCGATTCATACTCGAACTTGACGGTATCCTGAGGAGAGAAGAACTTAACCTTGAAAGCAGCTCCAGGGATTGGCATTTCAGGATCAACAGGTTCAATGAACACTGGCGAAGCCACATACAATTCATCCTTGCGCATGAAGTTCGGCTTATAATAACCATACTGCAGAGAGAGACGTTTTACAACGCCTCGCATCACTGTACGCGAAGTGATGATATGTTGCTCATTCTGAACATTTGTATTGCTCATACCCGTAAAGCCAGCGATGTCCGCAAAAGCCGCGCTCATCGTAGCCACAGTACCAGTCTTAGGATCCTTGACCAACACAGTTGCATACTGGACATATGCCTTAGGCGATTTCCAGATATACGCAGCAGCGATGCACAGCGAGATGAAGACGCAAATCACAAACACATACCACTTACCGAGGAAAATATTGACAATGGTCTGGAAGTCCAATCCACCTTCAGTTTCCTCAGCACGCGACTCTGATTGAGTATTTATATTCTGTTGAGTATTGTTATCTTGCATAAGATTTCAATTGATAGCTTGTAGTAGTAATTAATAGCGTGAGATTAAAGTCTTTTTATATTCACAACTAAAGTTGCAATCGACACAGCCAACGTTACGAATGAGATACCGAAGGAATAGAGAGTTGACATCTCACGGTTCGATGCCTTAGCCTTATTAGGTTCAACGTAAACGACATCATTCTGCTGCAGGAAGTAATATGGACTCTTGATTACCTCGGGGCTTGTCAGGTCAACGGTGCCAACCACCTCCTTACCATCCTGCTGGCGGATGACGTGCACTTTGTCGCGCTCACCAAACACGGTCAGGTCACCAGCAGAAGAAACTGCATCAAAGATAGTCACACGGTCGCTGTTGAATGGGAACTGACCAGGACGGAGTACTTCTCCGATTACCGTATAACGGGCATTGTAGAACTCGACTGTGACGATTGGATCCTGAATGTATCCATTAGACTTCAGATAGTCCTGCAGGTACTCGCGCAATTCGTAGCGAGTCATACCGGCAACCTCAAGGCGTCCGATTGTAGGATAGAGAATTTCACCTGCCTGGTCCACCCAAAATGGCTGAGGGGTTCCTCCACTTTGAGCAAATGTCACGTTACCAGTAGTTGCGAAATTCTTCTGATTGAGTTGCATATTGAACGGTGCAGCCAACTCGGGTTCCTTGCAATTCACAATAATAGACAGTTTGTCATCTGGTTTGATGGTCAAGGCGAACGGGTGTTCGTTGCGGATGCCGCCTTCCACCTGATCAGCGCCCTGAATATAGACGACCTGCTTACGTGAAGAGCAACCTGATAGTATCGCTACGATAGCGATTGCCGTAAACAAGTTGGCAATAAAATGTCTCATACAATATAAATTTGAACAAATTTCTACTTGATAATATGACGCAAAGATAGTAAATAAAGACAAACGCGCAAAAAAAAAGTGGCAATAATTATTAAAACAAGTCGATTTTAAATCATTTTTTCAAAAAAAGAAGACTGAAGTTACCAACATATAGTTTTTTTTACCAACTTTGCACACGTTTAGACAACAAAAATACTATGCAAAGGAAATACGATTTTCTCGTTATTGGAACAGGCATCGCCGGCATGAGTTTTGCGCTCAAAGTAGCACACGCTGGCAAGGTTGCGCTGATATGCAAGAGCGAATTACAGGAAGCCAATACTGATTTGGCGCAAGGAGGAATATCCAGTGTCACGAACCTCAAAGTGGACAATTTCGAGAAACACATTCACGATACTATGGTAGCCGGAGACTGGCTCAGTGACCCCAAGGCTGTTGAGCTGGTTGTCAAGAATGCACCCGAGCAGATTCAGCAGTTGGTTCAATGGGGCGTAGAGTTTGACCGCGATGCCAAAGGCAACTTCGACCTGCACCGCGAGGGCGGTCACTCGGAGTTCCGCATCCTGCATCATGCGGACAATACCGGCCACGCCATCCAGAGCGCGCTGATACAGGCGGTCAAGAAGCACCCCAACATCGACGTTCTCGAACATCATTTCGCCATCGAGATACTCACGCAGCACCACCTCGGCATCGAGGTTACACGCCGCACGCCCGACATTGAGTGTTTCGGCGCATACGTTCTGGACGAGGCCACAGGTGCCATCGACACATTCCTCTCCAAGGTCACGATGATGGCCACCGGCGGTGTCGGTCAGGTCTATCTCACTACGACCAATCCACCCATTGCCACGGGCGACGGCATAGCCATGGTATATCGAGCCAAGGGCACCGTTCAGGATATGGAGTTTGTCCAATTCCACCCCACGGCGTTGTACCATCCTGGCGACCACCCTAATTTCCTCATCACCGAGGCGATGCGCGGTTATGGTGGCATCCTCAAGACGCTGGATGGCAAGGAGTTCATGCAGAAGTACGATCCACGCCTCAGTCTGGCACCGCGCGACATCACAGCCCGCGCCATCTTCAACGAGATGAAGCTCAACAACTGTGACCATGTCTTGCTCGATGTCACGCACAAGGATCCCGAGGAGACCAAGCACCACTTCCCCAACATCTACAAGAAGTGTCTCTCCATCGGCATTGACATCACCAAGGAGCCCATCCCCGTCGTCCCCTGCCATCACTATATGTGCGGTGGTATCAAGGTCGATTACAATGGCCAATCCTCCATCAACCGGCTCTATGCCGCTGGCGAATGTTCCTGCACCGGACTGCACGGAGGCAACCGATTGGCGAGCAATTCGCTCATCGAGGCCATCGTCTATGCCGATCTCGCAGCCCAGCACTCACTGCCACGCATTGCCGACCTGGATTATCGCACCGACATACCGGCATGGAACGACACCGGAACCGTACCGCACGAGGAGCTCTTCCTCATCAGCGACTCCAAGACCGAGGTCCAGCAGATCATGCAGACCTACGTCGGCATCGTCCGCAGCAACCTCCGTCTGAAGCGCGCCTGGACCCGTCTGGACAACCTCTACGAGGAGACCGAGAAGCTCTTCCTCCGCAGCCGTGTGGACAAGGATATCTGCGAGTTGCGCAACATGATCAATACCGGCTACCTCATCATGCGTCAGGCCATGGAGCGCAAGGAGTCACGCGGCCTGCACTACAGCATCGACTACCCGCCTGCCGACCGTGGCATCCAGGGTTTCTGACCTTTTGGCCGATGACCGGCGCTCCCCTCCGAGGGAACCAGCAGCAGTCAATCATTTTCCAACGATACACGACATAAAAAAGTCCGAGCTCACTGCGAGTTCGGACTTTTTTTATTTTCGTCAATCGCTGGCGGTAGGCGGAGCATCCTCATTACCTCTTTCCCCGATTGGTCGTAGTGGTAGTCTTTGACCTGTTCGTCGTGGTGGTCGTGGTACCCCTGTTGGTCGTGGTCGTCGTGGTTGACTTGTTGGTCGTAGTCGTTGACGACGAACGGGTTGTGGTGGTACGATTACCGCTGTTCACTGTTCCGGAGGTATTGGACGACGTACGGTTCCTGCGATTGATTTCAGGCGAACGTTTGTTGCCCGAGTCATCTCGGTAGTACTTATTGTCCGTGCGATGACTGCTGTTGGAGTTGTTGTAGTTGTTCACCTTGTTTCTCTCGGCGTCATTGCGGTGTCTCTCTATTGCGCCGAAGTCATTACGGCGAATCACGTGACGGCGGGCTGGCTCGATCTTACGGATGACGAACGGCTCGTAGCGGTCATGGCGCTGACTCTCATAGCGACGGCGATAGTAGTCACGGCTTGCATACTTCACTCTGGAATGTGCTCCGATGTAAGTCTTGTAGTGCAATGGAGCGTCGAAGTAGAAGAATGAGCGGTTGCTGTAGATCGTATAGATTCGGAATGACCAATTTCTGCCGGTGCTGTACAGTGGGCGGTAGAAGTATTCGCAATCCAGGAACCGGCGATACTGACGGCTGGTCAATACATATCGGATATCATCATTACGGTCATCCAGGTAGTCATAATAACGGTCGATGGCATCTCTGTATCCATACACCACATCATCCATTATCCGATTGACCTGATATATGAAGTCGAAATTGATCTCGTAGATATCATCATATTGAGCCGGGCTGAGGTCCAGTTCATAGGCCATTCTGTCACTTATGAATCGTGCGTGATTACGAACGCTGCTGGTACTGAGGGCAAACATCTGAGTCATACTCAGGATAGCCAATACGGCTGTCAACATTAACTTTTTCATAGTTGTATAGTTTAATAGGTTAATGATTCTGATCTTTGCTATTAAGACTCACCCTCGTGACGAAGGTTTAATATCCCAGCCATCTACATTCATTTTTTTGCTCGATATTCAGGGCCAATGCAACAGGGCGAGGGGAGAAAAGGGACTGTACGACCACCCTCAGCGTCGTTTCCGCCGGTCGCAGCAAACGTCCCTTTCTCTCCCTTTCATCACCCTTTTACTCCCTTTCATCTTATTTCACGACTATCCGTCGGCCACGGTCCACGTACACACCGTGCAGCAGTTGCTGGCTATCGAGCACGCGCATGCCGTCCAACGAATAGACGCGGCGCTCGCCCTCGGTCTCGCTGCATGTCGGCAGTTCCTCGATGCCGGTCACCTCCTCGTCGCCCCAGTCACCTATCACGCGGATGGAGGCTGCCAGGTAGTCGTCGGCTGCAATGGCCGAACCGTCCTTGTTCTCCACCTTCATGTACCAACGTTGCGGATTCAGTGTGGCGGCCGATGATGCAGCGCGGCTCAGTCCACCCTCAGCATTGAGTGCGTAGTAGTTGTTGCTATACATCTCGCCTGCTGCCAGTCCCTGGTACGTCCCCACTATGGAGATCACCTGGTCCACGGTCGAGCACTCGATGCTGTTGTCGGCAGCCTTGCTCAATGCAACGTCGGTCAGCGTGAGGGACAAGTTCTGGGCTCCCGCAGTGGAACGTATCATATAGGGGCGATTGGCCTGCAGTGTGCCCGATGTGAAGCGGATGAACTCCACCGTCACGCTGTCCACATCGCCGTCGAAGTCGTTGTCGTACATGTGCGTATCGTTCAGGCGTGCCACCTGCAGGCCCTTGGCCGCCAACGAATCGACCATACAGCAAAGGGCACATACCATGGTTGCCACAGTTCGTTGCTGAACGTGCGTGTATAGTTGAGTTGGCTCAATGCGAAGTCCGACGTAGCGCCGTACGCAGTCGCATCGGCCAGCGTGAAGGTCAGTGCTCCGCCATGAGTGAATACTCCCAGCACCTTGGGTGCCGTCAGCACTGCCGACTCGTCCAGGGCATATCCGCCCACCGTACCGATGTAGTAGGGCGATGTCTGCTCCTCCAGGCTCGACTCGAGACTCTCCTGATCCTCGTAGTGTGTCACCTCGTAGTCGGTGTAGGTCATCTGCGTACCGTCCTCTGGGTCGATGGCATACTCTATTCCCCTGCTCAGAGTATAGTAATAGGGCACCTGGTAGGTCGTCACCACATATCCGTTCGTACTATAGACCGAGTCATCCGCTATTTTCTTAACCGTACCCAGTGACCAGTACCTGATGAACCCGAATCCATCCTTGTTTATCTTGCCGGTCACGTCGCTGCATGAGTACATATAGTGAGGTTGGCGGCACACGCCGTCGGCATCATACTTGTGCAGGTAGCCGCATGCGGGGATGAAGTTCTGGTAGGTGCCGCGCACCGTCTGTCCGTAGTAGCATACCGATGCCTGGTACGTACCCCAGCCATCCTGGCACGTGGGCAGCGTGTCGGTGCTGACCAGTTTCGACTTGCACCAGTAGCCCTCCCTGTGGTCCGTATCCTCCAGCCCATATTCGCCGCACAGTTCGAACGGCAGTTCCTGCACCGTGTGGTCGCATTGCTCGCACTCCAACGTCATGTTGCCGTCCTGGGCGCAGTAACCGTTGGTGCCCACTATGCTGCCCAGTCTGTACTGGTGTCCCGTGGCGGGCGACCCGTATGCCACATACTCGCTGTTGGTCTCTCCACATTTCTGGCAGCATGCCATATAGCTGGCAGGCTCCGTACAGGTGGCGGCGCTCAACAGGTTCAAGGGCGACTGGTTGTAGCACTCGGCAGTGTACTTGTGTCCCATCGCAGGTATCACCAGATTCTCCAGGCGTACTGAATCGGGGCTCGATGTCCCGGCATCGGGCAGATAGTCCATACCGCAGCGCGAGCAGTGGTCATACTCCGCCATGCCGGTATCAGTGCAGGTTGCCTCCACCGCCTCGGTCGTAGTGAGGTTGTGGCCCAATGTCGTGGTCGTCGCCGGTTGCAGCAGGTTGCAGACCGAACAGTAGTATGGGAAGTTCAGACCCGGCTGGAAGCAGGTGGCACTCTGCCTGTAGTTCCTCCAGTTGGTCGTCACCGCACTCGGTGCCGTGGCCCTGTTGTAGGCGACCCAGGTATGGTTCGCCGTACCCTTGCGCATCTTGTAGGCCATGCACACCTTGCACAGATAGAAGACTGCCGTGTTGGTCGTCTCGTCCACAGTGATGCAACTCGGCACATTATCCGCCGTCAGTGAGACCGTCTGGTAGCTGTGCGACGTCATCGCCACCGTATCCTGTGCCACCAGCACCTCGCCGCATCGACCGCAGTGTGACCCCTGGGTCAGTCCGGTGCGCCAGCAGGTAGCCGCCACGGCGGCATCCACTATGGTATCGTGGCCCAATGCCTCGACGTTGAACGATGGCGTCCGCTCCTCTCCGCAATGGATGCAGGCCGACACGTACTTGGCGCCACTGGTGCACGTCGGCACACGGGTCATATACTCCGTGTACTGGTGGTCGGGGATGGTCACGTTGCTGAAGTCCGATACCGAACGGCTGGACTGCCATCCGTCGCAACTCTTTATCCTTAGTTGGCCGTACACGTACAGCGGATAGTCCGTATCGGTACTGTCCACCAGCTCCTCGCACTCCACCGTATGGCCCGACGGGATGCTGGCATACGTCCCCTTGGCATACAGCACGGACCATGTCCCTGCATCCGGTGCCACCAGGCTCTGGACCTCGCACACATCATCCTCCGAGTACCGCGCCGAGCTCTGGAAGAACTCACAGTCTGTATTGATGAATATCCTCAACTGGGCTGTCCCGTCGTAGGCTATCGGGTATTGGCCCATGTACTTCAATCCGCTCAGATAGACATAGGTCCACCCCTGCAGCTGCGCCCCTCTATCCAGGTCGTCGTAGCTCGCTGCATCTATATAGTCCACCACGCCGCCGTGGGCGATCAGTTCGGCGCGGCCCGTCACGCGGTTATGCACGCCGTCGCCGCGCAGCACGATGGAGTTCACCTGTCCGCTCATCATCTTGATGTGCACATTGCTGCATGCGACCGAGTCGCCCTCCATGCCGCCGTATATGTTCACATATCGCCAGTCTATGTCCAGCGAGTCCAGGTCCACCATGCAGCTGTCCGCCGTGGTGTATCCGCTGGCGCTCAGATAGACTTGTGTCTGTCCCTCATCATCTCGTTGTATCAGTGCATACTGTCCCTCGCAGAACATATCGTACACATAACCGCTGTTACCTCGCAGCAGGCTCCTCTGTGCCACCGAGGTACTCGACGATACTTTCGTCACACGCACTCTGGCATCGGCCTGTCCTACCCCAATCATGCCCAACATGGCCAGCAGCACACCATACATCCGTCCGCGACGGATGCTACTTTTCAGACTTTTCATAATGATTCTTACAATTAAGTTTATTTACAGCATTTAGTTAATATCAGGTCTATGGCACATAGCACTTTAGCCAACAGATGGGGGCTGTTTTCCAATGCATACAGATAGCCTGCTTACCATCCTTCTCCATTTCCGGCGCCGTCTCCGTTGCGCCGCTTCTTCTCTCTTCACACAGTTTCTACGGGGATTACATTCTTTCGTTTCAGATGGTATTCAGGGTTCCCGCTATGTCCAATCACTTATTTATTATGTCCAATCACTTATTTAACAAGACTCTGCAAAGATACTGATTCTTTGGCACAATACCAAACTTTCTGCTGAAAAAATCCATTTTCCGCTACTCTTTTGCCACGGTTTTCTGCTCTTCGCCGATATTTCGGCACTTTCCTGCACCACAATCATCGCCCATCCTCATCCCTCCTATCTCCCCACTTTCACCTCATCGGCAGCATCTCTCCAGGTCTTGCCCAACGTAAGTGCAGCGTAAGTGAAATGTCTTACTCTTCACTTACGCTGCACTTACGCTGACGCCTCGCTCCCACTCCCCTCACAGTACCAACATAATACCCATGTAATACCTATGCAATACCCTTGCAGTACCTCCGCAGTACCCTCAGTCACCCCACCCGGCGGACAAAAACAAATCCCCGCACCTACCCATTGCAGATGCGGGGAAATGATTCATCAGTAGTTGTTCTAAATTATTGAACTAAATTTTTCAGAATTACCTTACTGGCCCGTTTCGTAATCTTCCCACGCCTGGCTGCGTCGGTTCTCGGGAGCGAGGAAGTCGTCGGACCTACCGCCCACGACAATGCTGTGCAGGCTGTCGCACACCACGCCCTCCATCTCCAGCAGGACCACTTCTATCTTGGGCTGAACATATCTCTTCTTCATATTCAATCCCATTTTAGTGCACGATCATACGTCGGCCGTTATCAACATACATGCCGCGCTGCAACTTCTGGCCATCCACCACGCGCATACCGTCCAGTGAATAGACCTGGCGCTCGCCTTCGGCTTCGGTCTCGGTAGGCAGTTCCTCGATGCCGGTCACCTCTTCGTCGCCCCACTCACCCATCACGCGGATGGAGGCGGCAAAGAAGTCTTCGGCGGCGATGGGCAAACCATCCTTGTTCTCCACCTTCATGTACCAGCGTTGCGGACTGAGCGTGGCGGCGGTCGATGCAGCTCGGCTCAGTCCACCCTCGGCATTGAGTGCGTAGTAGTTGTTGCGGTACATCACACCGGTACCCAGTCCCTGGTACGTACCCACTATCGAGATTACCTGGTCCACCGTCGAGCACTCGATGCTGTTGTCCACAGCCTTGGCCAGTTCCACATCGAACAGTGTGAGCGACAGCGACTTGCCCGCCGTGGTCGAACGTATCATATAGGGACGGTTGGCTATCAGCGTGCCCGACGTGATGCGGATGAACTCCACCGTCACGCTGTCTATGTCGCCGTCGAAGTCGTTGTCGTACATATGCGTATCGTTCAGGCGCGCCGCCTGCAGTCCCTTGGCCTCCAGGGTCGATACCGGTACGGAGAACGGTATGTACAACGGCTGCCACAGCGTGTTGCTGAACTGTCGGGTATAGATTATTCTGTTCAATGCGAAGTCCGACGTAGCGCCATAGGTTGTTTTATCTGCCAGTGTGAAGTTGGGCGCACCGCCGTGATGTATCACTCCCAGCGAATTCGGGTCAGTCAGTATGGGCGAACCCGTCAGATTATATGGGTTCACTGTACCGATGTAATGCGGTCCAGGCACATTGGCCAATGCACTCTCCAGATCTGCTCTGCTGTCGTACTGGGTCACGAGGTAGTCGGTATAGGTCATCAACGAGCCGTCCTCGGGGTCAAAGACAGGGACCTTGGTCGAAATGGACAAACTGCCCAGGTTCAGTATGCTCGGCTTGTAGTATTGCTCCTCGAACGGGATGACTGTATATCCCTTGGTACTGTACACCGAGTCATCCAGCACCTTGGTGCCCCAGGGACTTATGAAATAGGTGATGCAACCATTATTGTCCTTCTGTATTCTACCGGTAGTCTGATCGACTCTCATCCTGTAGTGCTGTTCGTGGCAGATACCGTCTTCGCCATAATTATGCAGATAACCGCAGGCTGGTATATAGTTCTCGTACGTGCCGCGCACTATCTGGCCATGGTAGCATACCGAGGCTTGGTACGTACCCCAGCCATCCACGCAGGTAGGCAGGGTATCGGTACTGATCAACTCCGACTTGCACCAGTAGCCGGTCGGGACGTCCTGATTCTCCATGCCGTACTTGTTGCACAGTTCGAAACTCAGGTCTCTGACCATATGATTGCAGTGTTCGCACTCGAGGACCATGCTGCCGTCCATCGGACTGCAGTCGTTGGTACCCTCTATGGCGCGCAACTGGTACTTGTGACCCGTTGCCGGCGAACCTGCAGTCTTGAACTCATTGCTCATCAAGCCGCATTTCTTACAGTTGACCCAGTAGTATGCCCGTTCGGTACAGGTAGCCTCACTGACCAGATTCTGGTCCGACATGACATAGCCACCGAACTGATGTCCCAAGGCTGGCAACACCAAATAGTCAGTCTCTATTGGGCGCAAATCCTTACTTGTCGCATCAGCGATGTAGTCCTGGTTGCAACGGGAGCAGTGTTTGTACCCCTGCATACCATCCTCTGTACAGGTAGCATCTACCGGTTCATGTACTTCGTATTTATGCCCCAGGGCTGAGGTATAAGACACCTTCAGCGCTTGACACTTGGTACAATATTCAGTTACTGTCACGCCACCCGACAAACAGGTTGCAGTTTTTTGGAAACGAACAGCTCTTTGTCGCACAGAAGTTGGCGCTCCCTTAATGCTGCTGTAAGTGTGACTTTCAGTTCCGCCTATGACCTGATATGCTCCGCAATCCTGACACGTAATTAAATACATAGGTTCTCCTTTTACACTCGGGGTAAAACATCCCGTTTTAAGCAGCGTTCCACTTATTTCAACCATGTGGCCGTAATTATGGGACGTAGTCTTGGACATAACAGGCAATAATTTCACATCGCCGCATCTGGTACAATGTTTACCATTCGCATAACCTCCACTCCAACAGGTGGCTTCCACACTTTGACTTGAGACATAATTATGTCCCAATGCCGGTGCCGAATGTACTGATGGCAATGCATCATTGCATACCATACATTTCGATACATATAGTGCCGAATCGGTACATGAAGCAGGACGCGTCAGGTAGTCCAGATGCTGATGTGGGGAGATAGTTACTCTCGAGAAGGAGGTAATGGGACGGTTTGAATGCCAGCCATCACATCTCGTTATTTTCAGATTGGCTGTGACAGCGAGACTTGATGTAGCACTATCCACGAACGATGCACACTCCACATTGTGCCCCGATGGAATATTCGCATCTATGCCCTTGGCATACAGCGTTGTCCATGTAGCCGAATCTGGCGCAATGAGACTGCGGGCGCAACATGGCCGACGCTCCGAGAAGCGTGCCGAACGCTCGAAGAACTCACAGTTTGTATTGATGAAGACGCGCAGATAGGTAGTATTCTCCGTATCTATCGGTGACGGACTCAGGTACTTCAAGTTACTCAGATACACATAGGCATAGCTTGTAATTCGTGCTTTGCCCGATGCGGTTGTATTGCTGCTGGCATCTATGTAATCCACTGTTCCGCCATAGGCATTCAGACGTGCATTGGTCACTTTATTGTTGGTACCTTCTCCCCTCAGGGTAATAGAACCCACCTGACCGTTGTTCATCTTGATGTTCACGTTCGAACAGGTAACGTCATTACCCTCCATGCCGCCATACAGGTTGACGTATCGCCAGTCTATGCCCAGCGTATCCAGTTCCTTCACTCGGTTACTCTCCGATGCCACATATCCGGATGTGCTCAGATACACCTGCGTCTTGCCATAGGCATCTCTTTGTATCAGTGCGTATTTACCCTCGCAGAAGTAATCATACCGTTCGGTATTATTACCGCGCAGCAGACTTCGCTGTGCTATCAACGTACTTGATGATGCTTTTGTCACGCGCAGACGAGCCTGTGCTTCGCTCGCCAACGATGACATCACGACACATGCTACCCAAAAGGGCACAATCATCCCATGTCTCAAATGTCTCACTAAACTTTTCATCTTAATCTTTTTTGGTTTTGTTGTGCTATGTATAGTTGATTCTTAATTGTCCATTGCTCATTGATATAAATCCATTTTTTCTCCTTCCATGGGGCAAATAGCCCAAATGCTAAATGCCCCATTTATATATAAATTGCCCAATTCCAAATTAGTTGAGAAAAATGACCAAATTACTAAATAGTCAAATAAATTGTAAATAGTAAATAGTCAAATTGTAAATCACTTTGTTTTCAATTTTCCATTGACCACATAGATTCCCCTCTTGAGCTGACCAGAGCCATTCACGCGCATGCCGTCCAACGTATAGATACGGTGCTCACCCTCAGCCACATCGGCAGGAATGTTGTCGATGCCCGACAGTTCTTCCGTCTGCCAGCCCAGGACTCGGGCCAGAGCGACGTAGGAATCGGCCAACTCCACTGGCGCACCTTCCGTGTTCTCCACCTTCACATACCAGCGCTGCGGTCTGACTACATTGGCAGTCGATGTGGCACGGGTCAGTCGCATGTCCGAGGTGTAGCCGAAGTAACCGTTCTGGTACATCGCACCTCGTTCCAGACCCTGGTAGGTACCCACCACCGACACGGTCTCATCGGCCGCAACAGTCTCCACGCTGCAATCCTGCGCCTGGGCTATGACAGCGTCCTCCAGCGAGAGTGACATGGCTGCCGCCTGAGTGGCACGTACCATGTATGGGCGATTGGGCTCCATGGCTCCCGACTCCATCAACTCGAACTCCACTACCACGCTGTCGGCCTTGCCATCCAGGTCCAGGTCGCGCACATAGGCATCCCTATAGCCTGCCACCTGCACGCCCTTGTCCTGCAGCATCTCCACCGACAGGGCAAAGGGCACATACAGAGGTTGCCATGCCGTGTCGCCGAACGAACGTATGTAGTCTATTCGGTCCAGTGTCATCTGTTCCGACAGGTCGTACGTCCTGAGGTCTGTGAGTTTATACACAGGACCGCCGCCATGATAGTCTATGCCCAACATGTCGTCCTTGGCCTGCACGAAGGTATTGCTGACGCAGTAGTCGCCGAACGTACCGAGGTAGTAGGGCGATGTCTGGTGGAGCAGGTCTCGCGTCAGGCTGTCTGCATCGGGATACTGCACCATCATGTAGTCCTGGTAGGTCATAACCTCGCCCGTCTCCGGGTCAGTCACATTGATTGGGGTGATGCTGTCATACTCCACGTAGGCTCTTTCCACCGGTATGGCGACATATCCATTGGACCTGTACACACTGTCATCCGGTATCCGTGCGCCGCCATCGGCATATTGGTACATGACGTAGCCGTAACTGTCCTTGAGGATGCCGCCCGTCACGCTGTCCTTCTCGGTCTTATAGTGAGGCTTGTGGCATATTCCGTCCGTACCATACTCGTGCTTGTCGCCGTATGCCGGGATGAAGTTCCGGTAGGTACCGCTCAACCGTTGTCCCTTGTAATAGATGGTTGCCCGATAGGTACCCCAACCATCCTGGCAGGTAGGCTCCTGCTCCACGTTGATCAGTTCGGACTTGGTCCAATAGGCAGTCAGCGAATCGGTCTCGCCATTGCTCTCCGACAGGCTGAACTTCACATTGGACAACGTATGGTCACAGCGTTCACATTCCAACGTCATCTTGCCTTCGGTAGCGACATTGCTGCTCAAGCCCGTAATGCCCTTCAAGTGATATTTGTGACCCAAGGCCGGCTCGCCATCCGCTGTTAATTCATGGCTCACCTCTCCACACCGCTCACAGATACTGCCATACTTGGCTGCCTCTGTACAGGTTGCCTCGCTGACGAGGTTATCAGCCGTAAGTGGGATGTCTGTTTCACTGAAATTGTGACCCAATGGAGAAACTTCCAATGATGTTAAGATATTTGCTGTAACGGCATCCGCACCATATACGAAGTTCTGATTACATCTTGTGCAATGACCATGAGCTTTAGTTCCAGCCTCGGTACATGTGGCATCAACATACGCATTTTGAGTTAAAGTATGCCCCAAAGAATCGACTGCAATCATTTCCAATTTATAGCACTTGGTACAGTATTTGTTGCAAAACAACCCTTTAGTCGTACAAGTAGGACTTTTAGCTATTTTACTTACTAACGTTTTAACTACTGATGGTGCTGTCGAGGCTTTATAGTACACCATATCGTGATTTTCAGTTACAGTGGACAAACTATAACCGCAGTCTTCGCAAACAGACAAAATAGCTGTACCACTACTTAATTTCGATACATAACAAGCATCAGAATTTGTCGCCGTAGTTGCAACTACTTTCATAGTTAAATTATGATCTGTTTTAGCCACAGTTTCTTGATCTACTAGCACCATATGGCATCGTCCACAATGCGAACCCTCGGTGAGTCCTGTTCGCCAACACGTAGCTGGCACTGCTGCATCTACAATAGTATCATGACCCAAAGCATCAATGGTACACGGGGTAACCAGGGAACAATTTTGACATTTTGCTAATCCTTGACCCATTCTCGTACAAGTTGGGATAGTGATAAATCTTTTCTTTAATTCATGATCAGAAATTGAAACGTTTGGATATGAAGAAATACTTCGTTTAGATTTCCACCCATCGCATCGAGTGATATTCAAATGACCCAATATCGACAACGAACCTGATACACTGTCCACGAACGAACTACATGTCAACGTTTCATTCATAGGGATGGTTACGTTAACTCCCTTAGCACACAACTGTGTAGGGTCATCAGGATTAGGGATTATAAGGCTTCCCGACTCTGGGCACTTCGTAGTCAAAGGCAAAATTGCCGATGAATGAAGGAATTCGCAATCGCCATTAATATGAAGATGAAGCTTGGGACCTCCATTCAAATAAATACATTTATCACCTTTGTAATTCAACCCTTTCAAATAGACATATGAGAGACATTGAATAGGCTTAGGATCATAGCCGTCATAACATTCATTGCGCAAATTGATGTAATCAACTGCACCACCATATATCTCTATAAATGCACAATTATTGACATTATCATAAATATTTGATGCAGCCAAATAGATACCGCCCACATAGCCGCCTAACATCTTGATATAGACCTCATCACACGTACCATTAGCTTTTCCACCATATATACCTACATAACTCCAGTCAACACCTAATTCATCAATATCTACTCGACAAGAATCAGCTGTTGTATAATCATCTCCGTACTCGTTTACATATACCTGGGTCTTACCCTCTTTATCTTCCAGAATCAAGGTTGGATGTCCATCGCAGAACAGTACATAATCAAAATCATAAGGAATACTTCCAATACGAGGCTTCGCTAAAACCTTTCCCGTACTGGCTACTGCTTTCGTAACACGCACTCTCGCATACGACTCACCACAGAGCGAGCCGATCAACAGTATCATCAAGAGAGATAGTATATTACCTCTCAATATGTTATTCATTACAATGCTTTTCATAAACCCAAATATTATTTTTTTATACATACCCAAAAACTATTTTATTGTGCTGCCTCGACTGCAGCAATGGCAATGCGGTTACACTCGAACGGCGCTACCGCCTTGGCCTGTTTCAGCGCCTTGGTGCATTTACCCTTGCGCCCTGCTGCCTGGTATATCTCGGCGAGCAGGATGTAACTGCGGCACAGGTTGTCCGCCTCCCATTCATCCTGGGTCTCCTGCCATGCAGCCTTGTTCACTGCAATAGCCTGCTGACATTGTTCTATCGCCTCATCATATTCATCGTGCGACAGGTGTATGCGTGCCATGAAGTCGGGCAACAGATACTCCGTCACGCCCTCACAGTCGGGCAGAGTAGCCAACCGGTTCAGACTTGCCAGTCCATATCGCTCGGCCTCCTCTTCCAGTCCCTTGGCCAACCACACACGCGCCTCGTAGTAGTGATAGAATGCCACCACCATCTGCATCAACGGTTTCTCGGTCTCCGCCACCTTGTCGAATGCGGTTCGGGCTGGCGCACTCTGCATGATGCTGTCGGCCAGCACGTACTGACCACCGGCTACCAGAGCCTCGGCCATGACGTAGTAGCTGTTGACGGCAAACTCATAGGCCGAAATGGTGCCAGCCTTGGCGACGCGGTCTGCTATCAGCGGCACGCTGCGGCGCACTGCCCGCCATGCCTCGTCCATCCTGCCGGCAGCCATCAGGGTGTAGCACACATTGACATAGGCATCGATAGCCACGGTCTCCCAGGGCATCAGACGTTCGAAGTAGGTACCCAGGTACATGGACTGCTCGGCACACCACACTGCACGGTCATTCTGTCCCACGCCGGAATAGTAGTCGCTCAGCACGGATGCGACCGAGATATAGTCGTACAGGCTGCTGGCCGAGAGGGTATCGGGCGACCATTGCGCCTCCAGTCGCTCGGCTATAGGCTGGCACTCCTGCAGTCTGCCCTCACGGAGCAGATAGAGCAGCTTGTACTCGCTCCACGATGGGAGTGCCCTGCTCAGCACGGCATAGTTGGACTGCTGCAACGGCGTCATCACGCTGTCGGTCCACTGCGCCGTCCTGTAGGCTGCCTCGTACTTCTCCCACTGCCAGTAGCCCATCATCAGTTCCATCGACATCATGCCACGGCCATAGGCATCGGCCTCGGTCTGGATGCCGGCGCGCAGCAGCGCCTCCATCTCGGCGTACATGCCGTGGTTGCGCAGCGAGAAGGCATACTCACGGCGCGCCTGCCAGTAGGTGGTATCGGCCAGGTAGGTCTGGTGCAACAATTGGTGCGCACGCTGCAGGTTGTCTTCGCCTCCCGCCATGCAGAGCAGCGTGACCTGTCGGTCTATGCTCTGGCGCAGACGCTCGTTCTCGATGGCTTTCTGGCGGGCTGCCTCGGCGAGCTGGTCGCGTATGGCAGTGAGTTGAGCCACGTCAGCACGGTTCAGTTGCAGGCGCTCGGACAGATGTTGATCTTCGTATATCTGCAACGCCTCCTCGAACCGTCCCTCCTGCACCAGCGCTACGATGCGCTGCTCATCCTGGCTGATGTCGCTCAGGTCGATGCGGGCGAACTTGTCGATATAGGTGTCCAGCTGGCTCAGTTTCTCCTCGTGCGCCTCCTCCAGTGCATTGATGCGGGCATTGTACTGCTCCTCGGCCAGTCGTCCTGCCTGACGCAAGCTGTCCAGCTGTGCCTCGGCACGCTGCAGCTGCTGCTCGTAGCGCTGCTCTGTCACGCTGCGGTACCCGTCGCGCAAACGTTGCAACGTGGCACGCGGCACCATCACGATGCGCAGTGTCGCAGCTGCTTCTGCGCCAGCCTCGGGGCGTGCTATACGTGCCACCTCCAGTGCCTCGCTGTTCATCACTTCGTACCCGGCACGCTCCACACGGCGGAACTGAATGGCATCGCCGGCATGCAACGTACGGAACTGCAGGTTGAACTGTCCCTCGGCATCACTCACTGCAGCACCGGCATTGCTCGCCACGACGCTGACTCCCGCCAATGGGGTCTTAGGATCGGTTCCATGATACTCCAGCACTTCGCCCCGCTGCATGGATTGAGCATGGGACATAACAGCTGGTATGCCCAACAACAGAGCACACCACAAGCCTTGGATATAGGATGCAAAGAAACGCATAAGAATTTATTTATTGAACGCCCTGGAGACAATTTCCGCTTGTACGCACTGCCTGCACATCAGCTGACATCGAGGTCAACCAACAGCACAACACACACGAACAAATACAAGCCGATTACTCCTAATGTCTTTTTCCCCTTCAATTTAACAAGTAACAGACTTACTTCAGTTAAATTTTGGATATTAAATATCAGGTTTTTAACTAACAAGACATGGCAAAGATACACTAAATTTCAGTAATGACAAAGAAAAAACTGAAAAATTGTTAAATTGTACAATATAAATTACTGTTATACTGCAAAAATAGCTCTTTTAAAAAGCAAAAAACGTGCGTTTTTTACTCCGCACGTTTTATATATAGGAAATTGTATGAAAATTCCGTATAGAAGAGGCAGTTATCAGGAGTTATTGGGAAGATTTGGAGTAACGGGCGCATGGTTACTCAATTTCGCTTTACGCAAGTTGTTGTATCGTCCTTGTCACTTCCCTGTCACTTCTTTGTCAATTCCTTGTCAATTCCTTTTAATTTCCATTTTCATAATCATCCCACGCCTGACTGCGTCGGTTCTCGGGAGCGAGGAAGTCGTCGGACCTACCGCCCATGACAATGCTGTGCAGGCTGTCACACACTACGCCCTCCATCTCCAGGTGGATGACCTCCACCTGGGGTGATATATATACCTTCTTCATAGTCTTCAGCGTTTTAGTGCACGACTATGCGTCGGCCATTGTCCACATATACTCCGCGCTGCAACTGTTTACCGTCTATCACGCGCATGCCATCCAGCGAATAGACCTGGCGTTCGCCTTCGGCTTCGGTCTCGGTAGGCAACTCCTCGATGCCGGTCACCTCTTCGTCGCCCCACTCTCCCATCACGCGGATGGATGCGGCGAAGTAGTCATTGGTAGCGATGGGCGAACCATCCTTGTTCTCCACCTTCATGTACCAGCGCTGCGGCTTGAGCGTGGCTGCCGTTGATGCGGCACGGCTCAGTCCTCCCTGCGCATTGAGTGCATAGTAATTGTTATTGTACATCACACCCTCAGCCAGTCCACTGTAGGTACCCACTATAGATATAGTCTGATCTACCGTCGAGCACTCAATGCTGTTCTCAACTGCCTTATAAATGTCCGTATAGAACCAATTTGCAGTATAGTTGTTAGACTCCGTTGTAGAACGTATCAGATACGGGCGGTTAGGCAGCAGAGTTCCAGACGTCAGGCGGATGAACTCTACCGTCACACTATCAATATCTCCATCGAAATCGATATCGTACATGTGCGTATCATTCAAGCGCGCTACCTGAAGTCCTTTGGCCTCCATATCCTCCACCGGTATTGAGAACGGCACATACAACGGTTGCCACAATGTATTGGCGAAACTACGATAATAAGAAAGACTGGCCAATCTGAAATCAGAAGTTGCACTATATACTTTGGCATCTCTAATAGTACAGTAAACACCAGGTCCATGCTGTATTACGCCCAATGAATTTGGATCCGTAAATATAGGAGAACCACCGATTGAGAAATTACCGACGATTCCGATATAGTGTGGATACGTCATTCCCGACAAAGCGCTCTCCAGACTGCTACGACTGTCATACTGCTGCACATCATATTCCGTATAGGTCATGGCCGACCCATCTTCTGGATCATAGATAGGCATTGACACCAGTCCTGTTGTAAGGAATTGCTGCTTATAAGGAGTTACGGTGTAGCCATTAGTACTATACACCGTATTATCTACGATTGGTTCTTCATCAGAATCCATCTGATATTGAATAAAACCATCTTTATCCTTACTAATTCTATCAGAAGCGCCCATATACTTCATGACATAATGCTGTTCACGGCACACTCCATCATCGTCATAATGGTGCAAATAACCATTAGCAGGGATAAAGTGCTGATAAGTCTCACTGGACCTTGTTCCATGATAATTGACTGTAAGTTCGTACGTACCATAGCCGGTCACACAGGTTGGCATGGTATCAGTATGGATCAATTCAGACTTACACCAATATCCCTCCGTACGATATGAATCAGCCAAACCAAAGATATCGGCGTGACAGAATGGAATATTCTCATTTGTCTTGTCACAATCTGCGCATTTCAATGTCAGGTCACCATCATAGGGATTGATCTGACTCAGGCAGTCGATATGATCTATATGGTAGTGATGACCTCGAGCCAATTCTCCATCTATTGTGAATGTATTGCTAACCTCTCCACAGGTAGCACAAGTCCTCCAGTATTTAGCAGGAGACGTACAGGTTGCATCGCTTGCAATATTTGCAGTATTTCCACTCTCATATTTAAGATAGGTATGCCCTGATGCCGGGATGTTGAGATTGCTCAACAATACATAATTTTTACTGGTTCGAAGATGGCTTGGAAGGAAATATTTATTACATTTTGAACATTGCTTATATGCAGCATGTCCCGCAGTTGTACATGTTGCATCCTCCTGCTCCACAGTGGAGCCAAAAGAATGTCCTGATGTCAGAACCCTCACCGCCTCAATCCAATGACATTGGGTACAATATCGATATTTTCTACCTACAGAATTACAGGTTGTTGCAAAGGAATATTTATTGGCAATATTCTGAATGTACTGAGGGGCATTTTCATCTACATAAGCCCATGTATGCGAAGCTGTTCCATTGGACAAGACATACGTACTACAATTCAAACATATAAAAAATCTCATAGTTGAACCAGAGTTGGCAGTAAAGCACCCGTGAGAAGACAAAGAATCAGGCAACACGCTACCGATTCCCAAATGAGTTCTTGCGGCCACGCTAGATTGAGCAATCAGAGTTTTACCGCACCTGCCACAATGAGAACCTTCCGAACTACTTGCATAGGTGCACATCTTTCGTGATGCAGCATCTATTATAGTATCATGGCCCAATGGTTCTACATTGAATGTAGGTTGCAAATCTTCCCAGCACTCCATACATCTTGACTCATATTCAGCTGCTTCCGTACATGTAGCCGGTGTAATCAGTCGCTGATAGTGCTTATGCGATGGGATAGTTACCCTCGTTCCATAGTTCGATATATTCTTTGAAGATTCCCATCCATCACATCTTTTGATATGGAGAGACCCTTCAATGTTCAATGAGCTAGAGTTATCTTCAAAAAAATCACATTCTATAGAATGGCCCGAAGGAATCCTGGCAGAACCTTGGGCGAAAACCAGATTATGAACAGCTGAATCTGGAGCAACAAGGCCCATTAAGCCATAATCTGTATCTTGACAATACTTCGCATCCTCCTCATAGAATTCACAATTCGAGTTTATGAACAAGCGAGTCTGAGCCGCCCTGTTATTGCAACCTATCTTACTATAAGACAAATACTTGACATTGGACAAATATATATAGGAGTTACCAGTTCTCGTAGCGCCTAACATCTCCGAAGTCGCATTACCGGCATCAATGCCACGTATCACGCCATCTGTAGCCCAGAATGCTACATGACCTGTAGTATTATAAGCGCCTTCTCCCTTGAGGAAGATCTTTCCGACATGGCCTCCATCCATTTTGACATGAATATAAGCGGAACATGAAACATAGGACGAACTTGTACCACTTTCCCCCTTACCTAAATAAATATTGAAATATCGCCAGTCGAGGCCCAAAGTATCAATATTCACACGATATTTCTCATCCGTGGACCAATTGGCAGTTACGGAAGAATAGCGAGTACCGTCATCATACACATACACCTGCGTCTTGCCATTGGCGTCACGCGTGATATAAGTATCATACCCATCACAATACAGGACAAAAGGGGCTTCACTATTACCCAACAGGCTATACTTACTGATGGTCGTTGTGGTCACCTTTTTCACCTTCAGTCGGGCAGACAGAGGAGTGGCTGCCCACATGCATACAGCAATCATGGTCCACATACAGATGCGGAGCTTAGATTGGCCCAAACAATTAAAAAAACTTTTCATCTTACAATTCTATATTTTAAAATTCTCCTATTATTCTTGTGGTTGTCTGTGTTTTGCCCTGGCGATAGATTCTCGGCGATGGCTATCGGTTATCCAGCGATTGCTGGACGGCAGCGATAGCCTGGCGATTGAATTCGAATGGCGCCAACTTGGTCGCACGTTTCAGTGCCTTCTGGCATTTGCCCCGTTGGCCGGCAGCCAGGTAGATTTGGGCAAGCAGCACCTCACATCGGCACACATTGTCGGCATCCCAGTTGTCGCCGCTCTCGGCATACTGCGCCTGACAGTGTTCCAGTGCCGACTGCGCAGACCGGACAGCCGCGTCATAGTCCTGGCGTGCCCATGCTATACGCGCCTCGATGTCTCCGCGCAGGTAGGGGACAAAGCCGGCGCCGTCTTCGTGCCGAGACAGTTCTGCCAATGTAGCATCTGCCTGGCGTTGCGCATCTTCTATCCTACCCTGGCTCAACCAGACACGTGCTTCGTAGTAACGGAACAGTGTGATGTACAGAGCGTACAATGAATTTTCCTGTCCAGCCTTCTCAAAGACCTCCCTGCGTACCACATCCTGCATGATACTGTCTGCCAGAGCATATTCTTCGGCGGGTACCAGCGTCTCGGCCAACAGGAAATAGAAGAGCAGGTTCTCATTGTAGAACACCTTCATGTTGTTCTTGTCCAATCGCAGTCCCATCAGTTCCACTGCACGTCGGGCAGCGGCACATGCCTCCGACCTTCTGCCCTCGGCCATCAGCACCGATGTTGCATTGGTATAGGCTTCGTGCAATGTATTGTTCCATGGAGCCTGACGGCAGTATATCTCACCGAGGCGAATGGATTCATGCACAGCCCATACAGACTGCTGGTGATCACCCGCCAGCGAGTAGTAGTCGCTCATATCCCCCAGCACATAGTTATAGTCTGCAATGCTCGACAGGGACATCGTGTCCGGCGCCCAGTTGGCCATGAGCCGGTCCACCACCTTGCGGCACTGCTCCATGTCGCCCAGGTCCTTGTAGTATCTCAGTTTGTACAGGCTCCACGAAGGCAAGCCGCGGCTCACCACAGCATAGTTACTCTCCATCACGGGCGTCATGATGCTGTCAGCCATCTCGGCGTAGCGGATAGAGAGTTCGTACTCCTCCGTGTTCCAATAGGTCTGCGAGACATCCATCACCATCATACCCTTGGCGTAAGGATCTTTCTCGATGGCTATGCCCGATTTCAGCAACGTGAGCAGTTCTTTGTTCTGGCCCAATCCTCGCAGCGAGAAGGCATATTCACGTCGAGCCTCGGCATAGGTTGTATCGGCCAGGAAGGTCTCGTAGAGGATCTGGTGCACGCGCATATAGTTCTCTTCGCCGCCCGCCATACGCAACAAGGTTACCTGACGGTCAATGCTCTGGCGCAGACGTTCGTTCTCGATGGCTTTCTTGCGCGCAGCCTCGGACAGTTGGTCACGCATCTCGGACAGTCGTCCTATGTCCGCCCGGTTCTGCTGCAACCGTTCTGACAGATGTTGCTCTTCGTATATCTGCAGTGCCTCCTCGAACCGTCCCTCCTGCACCAATGCCACGATGCGCTGTTCATCCTGGTCGAGGTCGCTCAAGTCGATGCGGGCGAACTTGTCTATATAGGTGTCCAATTGGTTCAATTTCTCCTCGTGAGCCTCCTCCAGCGCATTGATACGGGCATTGTACTGCTCTTCAGCCAGTTTTCCTGCCTGACGCAAGCTGTCCAGTTGAGCTTCGGCCAATTGCAGCTGCTGCTCATAACGTTGCTCGGTCACATTGCGGTATCCGTCGCGCAACCGCTGCAATGTGGCACGCGGTATCATCACGATACGTATTCTGTCCGATGCCTCATCCTGTGTCGATGGACGTGCCACACGCGCCACTTCCAGAGCCTCTTTGTTCATCACCTCGTACCCGGAACGTTCTATACGGCGGAACTGGATGGCGTCGCCCGAATGGAGCGTACGGAACTGCAGGCTGAACCGACCCTCAGCATCACTCTGTACGGCACCGGCATTGCTCGCCACGACATTGACTTCGGCCAATGGGGTCTTGGGGTCTGTTCCTCGATACTCCAGCACCTCGCCGCGCTGCACAGACTGAGCCACGCCCCATGTCGGGGCGATCATCAGCAATAAAACACCTATGAATCGTAATCTTAAAAACATATTTAATAGTTTGGGGGATTTCAAGAAGATAAAGATGGAAAGAAAAATAGAAAAGCAAAGATGTTAATGGAAACAGCTACGCCCGTCGATTCAATCTACACTACCCTTTACTCATTACACACTACTCTCTACTCATTACCCATTACTCATTACCCTTTACCCATTACCCTTTACTCTCTCTACTCTCTCTCCTGCCTCTGCTGCTGAACCTTTTGCAGCAATTCCTCTTGTTTCTTCAGGTTCTGTTCGAGGCGGGCGCCCTCCTGTTGCTTGACGTCAATGGCAGCATCCACGCGTTGAGCATCCTCGGTCAGTTGACGTTGAGCCTGAACACCCTCTTGCAGTTGCTGAGTCAAGTTCAACTCATCATATTTGGCAATGGCCTCATCTATCTTACCCTCTTGCACCAGGGCTATGATGGCAGCCTCACGGTCATCCAGTTCACTCAGGTCAATACGGGCGAACTTATCCACATATGTATCCAGGTTCTGCATCTGAGCCTCGTACTTCATCTCGAGTTCATCCAGACGCTTGTTGCACTCAGCCTCCTGCATTTTACCCTCAGTCTGGAGCTGACGGATCTGCTTCTGTGCAGCCTCCAGTTTCTTCTGGTAATTGCTGGCAGCCACTTCGCGGTAATTGTCACGCAACTGGTTGAGTTCATCACTCTTGCACATCACGATGGTGCAAGGCTGGTCACCCTGCTTATTGTCTGCGCCCACCGTATTGGCTATGCGGAAAGCCTCGACAGCCTCCTTGTTCATCACCTCATATCCCGCCAGGCTGATGCGGCGGAAGCGGATCAAGTCACCTGCGTGCAGCGTGCGGAACTTCAGGTTGAAACGTCCCTCCTCGTCCGACTGTACTGCCGGGGCATCGACTGCGGACAACGCAACACGTGCCAGCGGAGTCTTGGCTTCCTTGCCCTGATAGAGCAACACCTGACCACACTGCACAGACTGAGCAAATGTATTATATGTAAACACACACAAAGCTATACACAAAAGAAACTTTATATTTCTCATGCTGTTCAATTTAATAAAATTTAGAGCTTACCCTAAATGTCTAACTCCTTTTCCAATTCTTTTTCAATAAGCGATGCAAAGGTAATGATTTTCTATCAAATTTTCAAATAATGGTTAAAAAAAGTGAAAAAAATCTTGTTAAAATGAATTTTTCAATGGGAAAGAAGGGTATTTTATCTATCGGCTGGGTGTTAAAGAAGGAGATAAAACAACCGAGGCATTCATCTTTATCTTCTTCAACTCCCACCCAATATACTTCAATGATTTATCATCCCTGGACTATCTCGCCGCTACCGAGGCAGATACGTCCATCGGGCGAATAGATACAGCAGAACTGACCTGGGGCGACGCCATTGATCAGTTTGGTGCTCTGCAGGTGGCAACTGCCGTTGGCTCGGACCGAGAGCACGCCGTCATTGAGTTCAGCCACATGGCGTATCTTGAACTTACACTGCATTTGCCACTCCTGTCCTGGGAGCAGAGGCAGTGGAGCAATCCAGTGCACATCATCCAGGTTGACCCAGTCCTGCTTCTGCGCCTCGGGGTCATAGCCGTTGCTCACATAGATGATGTTCTGCTCAATGTCCTTCTTGACCACGAACCATGGACCGCCACTCAGATAGAGGCCCTTGCGCTGGCCGATGGTGTGGAACCAGTAGCCACGATGTTTGCCCAGTACCTTGCCGGTCTCGAGTTGCACGATGGGTCCCTCCTTGACACCCAGGAAGCGCTCGATGAAATCGTTGTAGTTGATCTTGCCCAGGAAACAGATGCCCTGGCTGTCCTTGCGGCGGGCAGATGGTAACTTAGCCTCCTCGGCTATGCGGCGCACCTCCCCCTTGTCCATACGGCCTATGGGGAAGAGTGAGTGTTCCAGTTGCAGACCGGTAATCTGTGCCAGGAAGTCTGTCTGGTCCTTGACCGGGTCGGGTGTAGTGCCCAACCAACGTGATGGCACAGCTGCCTGCGCATCGGCCTGCACCTGTCGGCTGTCTATGCCCAACGGGATGAATCCCTCGGTCGAAGCAACGCCGTACTGACCCTCCTGCTCCACCCACGGACCCTCGACGATAGTGGCATAGTGTCCCGTAGCGCTGTAATCGTACAGATGTCCCACCTTCTGGTGGAAGGCGCCGAACTTGATCAACCTATTGCACATCACGTCCGGATTGGGCGTGAAGCCACGGCGCACCTTGTCGATGGTATATTGTACCACCTGGTCCCAATATTCCTGCTGCAGGTCAACCACTTCGTACTTCAGTCCATACTTATGCGCCATGGCCTGAACTATCTCCAGGTCCTCCTCCTGTGGGCACGAGTAACCCTGCTCAACATCGTCCATACCGATCTTGATGTACCACAGGTCTGGCTTATAACCCTGTTCACACAGCAGGTGTACAGCGACGGAGGAATCAACTCCGCCCGAAAGGAGAGCAGCTATTTGCATACGCAAGAATGAAAAGAGAACAATGAAAAATTAAAAATTACCTTCGGCATAGTTCACCACCGGATGGCAATTTTTAACTTTTAACTTTTAATTTTTAATTATTCCTTGAACGCGTTCCATCCCTGGGCCTTGAGGGCTATCTCGCTGTTGCCGTCACGAGTGATCATGGCGGTACCGAGACGCTCGTCGGTGATGTGGCCGATGAGACGGATGCCCGATATCTGCTGGATGGCTTCGCTCTGGGCCAATGGGACGGTGAAGAGCAGTTCGTAGTCCTCGCCGCCGTTCATGGCACAGGTCGTCACGTTGAGGTTGAACTCCTCAGCCTGGACGGCAGTCTGGTAGTCGATCGGGATGCGCTCCTCGTAGATGCGGCAACCCACCTTGCTCTGCGAACAGATATGCAGCAGTTCGGACGACAGTCCGTCGGACACATCCATCATCGCCGTGGGCTGGATGCCAGCTTCGCGGAGTTTGGCGACGATGTCCTTGCGTGCCTCGGGTTTGAGCTGACGCTCCAGCAGATACTCACGGCCGTTGAACTTAGGTTCGAAGGCAGGTTCAGGCTGACCGCTCTTGGGTCCGCCCTGACGCACCCAGTCATTGTGCGACTGGTAGTAGGCAGCCTTCTCGCGTTCCAGCAACTGCAGACCCATGTACGATGCACCCAGGTCGCCCGATACACAGATCAGGTCATTGGGCTTGGCGCCGTTGCGATAGACCGGCTCCTTAGCCACACCGATACAGGTGATGGAGATGGTCAAGCCCGTCATCGACGCACTGGTATCGCCACCCACCAGGTCAACGCCATAGACGTCGCACGCAAGTTTCATACCGGCGTAGAGTTCGTCCAGGTCCTCTACCTTGAATCGCTTCGATATACCCAGCGAGACCGTTATCTGGCGTGGCGTACCCATCATCGCATAGACATCGCTGAAGTTGACTACGCACGCCTTGTAGCCCAGGTGTTTGAGTGGGCAATAGGTCAGGTCGAAGTGCACGCCCTCCAGCAGCAGGTCGGTCGTGACGACGGTCTTGCCCTCGGCAGGGTCATTATCAATAACGGCGCAGTCATCACCCACGCCGTATAGAGAAGATTTATTCTTGAGCGCGAACTGCTCCGTCAAATGTTTGATGAGGCCAAATTCGCCATATTCTTTGATTTCCACGATAAAACTTCGTTTTAAGTTATTAGTTATTATTCCGCCGATATTGGGGAAGTCTAATAACTATTAACTAATAACTATTAACTAGTAACCACTATCTCGCTCGTTATGAGCGTCTAATCATTTCGCTCATGATCATCGTCATGATAGGCTGGGCAGCGTTGGCAGCCTTCTGGACCTCCTCATGGCTGGCCTTCTCGGGGATGCCGAAGCCACCCAGGTCAGTGATGACCGATACGCCGAACACGCGGATGCCGGCGTGATGAGCTACGATGACCTCGGGCACGGTGCTCATGCCGACAGCGTCACCGCCGATGATGCGGAAGTAACGATACTCGGCACGCGTCTCGAACGTTGGGCCCTGTGTGCCGATATAGACACCCTTCTGCAGGTGCACACCCTTCTCGGCAGCAATCTGCTCGGCGAGTTTGATGAGCTGGAAGTCGTATGGCTCCGACATATCGGGGAAGCGGACGCCCAGTTGGTCATAGTTCTTGCCGCGCAAAGGATGTTCGGGGAAGAGGTTGATATGGTCCTCGATGATCATCAAGTCACCCACGCGGAACGAAGAGTTGGTGCCGCCGGCGGCATTGCTCACGAAGAGCGTCTCGATGCCGAGCGCCTTCATCACGCGGATGGGGAAAGTGACCTCCTTCATGCTGTAGCCCTCGTAGTAATGGAAGCGGCCCTGCATGGCGAGGATCTCCTTGCCACCGAGTTTGCCGAAAATCAGTTTGCCCGAGTGACCCTCCACGGTCGATACCGGCATGTTGGGTATCTCACCGTATGGGATAGCTTCAGCCTCTTCAATCTGAGTAGCGAGCTGGCCGAGGCCAGTACCGAGTATGATGGCCGTCTTAGGACGGCGAGCTGTATGACTTAAAATATATTCAGCCGTTTGTGCGATTTTTTCTAACATAATCTAAAACTTTCTGGTTAAACAATTCTTCGTGGTTTTTAAGGAAAAATACCTCGGTCGGGAGGTAGAAGACACGCTCCTTGAACTCATCCTTCAGCGACTTCATGTCCATCAGGCGGGCGGCATCCTTCTCGGTGGTGATGATGATCGGTTTCTCACCACTGCTGTTGGTGCAGTATCCGTCGCGATTGACGTTGTCCAGTCGGTTCTGCATGTCGTGCACATCACTGTACGAGAATCGGTGGTGATCCGAGTATATCATGTGGTCCAACAGGCGGAAATGCTTCTCGACGTACTCCACCATCACCTTCGGATCGGCCACACCCGTCACGATGAGCACCTCACGACGGGGATCGACGTCTGTAGGCAGACCAGTGGCCAGATTGTAGAGTTTGCCGTATTGGTAGCGGCTGTAGTAGATAGGCTGGAAGTTGGTGGTAGGCATGTGACCCATTATCTCCGACTCCTCCTCGTCGCGCAGCGCCTTGGGGCACTTGGTGACAATGACCAGGTCAGCGCGGTTCAGACCCTTGGCCTTCTCGCGCAACAAACCTGCAGGAATGACATAATCCTGATACAGGATGCGGTGATAGCTGCTCAGGCAGATGTTCAGTCCGGGCTTGATGGAGCGGTGCTGATAGACATCGTCCAACAGGATGACACGGGGTGGCTCCTCGAGTTGCAGCAACTTCTGGACGCCGACCACACGCTTCTCGCACACAGCCACGATTACATCGGGGAACTTGCGGTACAACTGGTAGCTCTCGTCACCCAGGCGGGATGCCGTGATGCCGGGTTTGGCCAATACGTAACCGCTGCTCTGTCGCTTGTAGCCGCGGCTCAATACAGCGATGGGGCCGATGCCCTCTTGCTGCAAGAGGCGTATGAGATACTCGATATGGGGTGTTTTTCCGGCGCCACCTGCACAGATATTGCCCACGCCGATGATAGCCACCCGGTCCTCGAACGAGGTCTGGGTGAAGTATCCCTTGTCGAACGCCCAATTGCGCAACGACATGATTCCTGAATATATCCAGGAGAACGGCAACAATACCGGCAGAGTATGGAATTTAGGTAGAACCATAGTTGAATTGAGTAGAGAGTAGAGGGTAGGGAGTAATGGGTAGAGGGTAGGGAGTAAAGAGTAATGGGTAAAGGGTAGTGAGTAAAGAGTAGTGAGTAAAGAGTAATGAGTAGTGATTCCTTGTTAATCTTGGACTTCTACAGATTCCGACAGTAGATTGTATCGTCCTTGTCACTTCCCTGTAACTTCCTTGTCACTTCTTTGTCACTTCCTTTAAAAACCTTCCTTTAAAAACCTTCCTTTAATATATCACTCCCTCCAGCATACGGGCCTGGATATGGTCAGCGTGCTGTAGGTTATTGATGAAACGTATAGTAGAGCGATCGGCTGGAGTAGAACCCAGCACATGGTCGGCGATGCGGAGAGTGAGGTCCTTCTCGCCTTCGCCCATCATCTCCAGAACCTGCTCCATAGGAGAGAGCGGCATAGGATAGTTGACGCACGAATAAGAGCCTTCGGCCAGCAGAGCCATGTCGGCAGCCTTGGCAACAGCCTGCTTGATGCCGCCCAGTTCATCGACCAAGCCCAGACGGATGGCATCGCTGCCAGTCCATACACGGCCGCCCCCCACATTGAGGATATTGGATTGATCGACGTTACGGCCCTCGGCACAACGGGTCACGAACAGTCCATAGAATGACTCGACTCCGTGCTGCAGTTTCTGCTTCTCGGCAGGCAACATGCTGCGCATCGTGTTGATCTGGCTGAACTGGTGGGTCTTGACCTCCTCGAAGTTGACGCCCAGTCGGCCAGTAGCCAGTCCACCGAAGTTGGGCACTACGCCGAATACGCCGATTGAACCGGTCAACGTCGTAGGCTCGGCGAAGATATAGTTCGCCATGCAACTGATATAGTAACCGCCCGAGGCAGCATAGTCGCCCATCGAAACGACCAGAGGTTTCTTGGCCTTGAGGTCACAGAGAGCCTTCCAAATCTGCTCCGAGGCGAAGCCCGAACCACCAGGAGAATTGACGCGCAATACGACAGCCTGAACCTCATCATCGTCGGTCACATCGCGGATGTCCTTGATCAGGTCATCGTAGTAGATGCCATCCTCACCATGCGAGGTGTTCTCGCTGGCTATCTCTCCCACGGCGTAGATGACTGCCACCTTGTTCGGCAGATCCTGCGCGAAGTAGGTCTCGTAATTGGTCACCAGGTCCTTGGCCGTGATGCCGTGCAGTTCGTCGTCCTGACCAGCGCACTCCATCAGACGTTTCTCGACGTCCGATTTATAGACCTGACCATCAACCAGACCCGTCTTGCCGAGTTCGACTGGCTGCATATAGCTGACAGCCTCATTGGCGAGCGAATCGAGTCGTTCTACGGGTATATTGCGCGATGCAGCGATGTCGGCGGTCATCTGCGACCAGATGTTGCGCAGATAGGTCTCGGTCTGCAGGCGGTTGGCGTCCGAAATGTGCTCTATCATGTAGGGCTCCACGGCGCTCTTGAAGTTACCGACGCGGAAGACCTGCATCTCGATGTCCAGTTTGTCCAACAGGCGCTTGGGGTAGAGCAGTGTGCTCGACATACCGTCGAAGGTGACGGCGCCTATGGTATTGACGTACAGTTCATTGGCAGCCGAAGCTACAAAGTACTGTCCGAGCGAGAAGTTGTCGTTGTAGGCGATGACCCACTTGCCCGTAGTTTCACGGAAGTCGGTCAGGGCATTGCGCAGGGCCTCGTACGAGGCTGGCGCTGCGGTCATACCGTCTGTATTGAGGTATATACCCATGATGTTGGGATCCTGGGCTGCAATAGCAATGGCATTGAGGTAACCGCGCAGGGAGAGATCTTCGTTGAGTGAAAAACCACTGAGCATATCAACCGAAAATGGCATGGAGGATGGGATCTCGGTCACAGGACCATTGATCTTGAGGATAAGGACATCGTTGGGCTTGGTCGCCACTGTAGAGCCACTGCCCTGTGACGATGCTGCTGCACCTACCATGGCGCAGGTGACAAAGACGATGCTACAGATGCCGGTGATGAAGAGACCTACCATCACGGCAAAGACGGTTTTTAAGAATGATTTCATTTTGTTAGCGTTGTAAGAATATTTAATGGGTTGATATTAGACAATGATTCCCGCTCACTCCGTGCGACGGGGACGCCCCCTGCCCCGTGGCTGGTGAGCGAGCCGATCCTGGCACTGCAGCAACGGCGTCATCACGAAATCGCGCTCCTTCATGTGCGGATGCGGGATGGTGAGCTCCTCCGTCTGGATGTTCAGGTCATCGTACGTGAGTATGTCGATGTCGATGATGCGGTCCCTGTAGGGCTCGCCCGGAGCATGCTTGTGCGTGCGACCCATCTGATACTCAATCTTCTGCGTGACACTGAGCAGCTCCATGGGGGCCAGTTCAGTCCGCACCGCACACACCGCATTGGTGAATGGGTGCTGACTCTCGAAGCCCCACGGCTCGCTCTGTATCATGTCCGACTGTGCCAGTACGCGTCCCACATGAACCGATATCATGCTCAATGCCATACGCAGCATGACAGGGCCGTCGCCCAGGTTGGAGCCTAATGCCAGATAGGTCAATGCCATAATGATCAGTCTGGCAGGATTAAGAGTGCATCACCATAGGTGCCGAAGCTGTAACCCTCCTTGAGGGCTACCTTGTAGGCATCCATCACGAGATCGTAACCACCGAAGGCGCAACTCATCATCAGCAGCGTGCTGTATGGGTCGTAGAAGTTGGCCACCATACAGTCGGCAATGGAGAAGTCGTATGGCGGGAAGATGAACTTGTTGGTCCAACCGTCGAATGGTTTGAGATAACCCGTGGTCGATACGCTGCTCTCTATGGCACGTACCACAGATGTATCGACTGCACATACGTGACGGCCGGCATCCTTCACCTCGTTGACGCGGTCGGCAACCTCCTCGGGGATGAAGATCTTCTCGCTGTCCATCTTGTGCTTGGTCAGGTCCTCCACGTCGATGTCGCGGTAGTTGCCGTGATTGCTGTGTACGGTGATGAAGTCGAAGTCCACTCCCTTGATCTCCATACGTTTGAGCAACTCGCGGCTGAAGTGCAATGCTGCAGCCGGTGCCACTACGCCACCCTCAGCCTTGGCAAAGATGGTCTGATAGCGCTCACGGTCGGTGAAGGGGTTGTCATCGCTCTCCGGTTCGTCGATTACGTCACGCAACTCTTTGAGTGACGGTGGAATAGGCGTCTCGCCATAACCGTAGAGTGTCTCGATGAACTCGTCGTGTGGACCATCGTACAGGAATCGCAGTGTACGGCCACGCGAGGTAGTATTGTCGATAACCTCGGCCACGAGGCTCTCGTCCTCGCCGAAGTAGAGTTTGTTGCCAATGCGTATCTTGCGGGCAGGGTCAACAAGCACGTCCCACAGACGGCTCTCAGCGTTCAATTCGCGGAGCAAGAATACCTCGATACGAGCACCGGTCTTCTCCTTGTTGCCATACAGACGGGCAGGGAATACCTTGGTGTCATTGAATAGGAAGAGGTCCTTGTCGTCGAAATAATCGAGAATCTCCTTGAAGACGCGATGCTCTATCTTGCGGCTCTTCTTGTGCAGCACCATCAGGCGGCACTCGTCGCGATGGTAGGTTGGCTGCAGGGCAATACGGTCTTCAGGAAGTTTGAATTTGAACTGAGATAATTTCATTAATACAATGGTTTTAAATTTTCTTCTTTTTATCTATTTTAATGGAAGTAAAAGGGAAGAAATAAGTAGTAAATGTGACATTTGTCACTACTGTTGGGAAGTTTCCAGGGGGACGTATGTATCGTCCCTTTCTCTCCCCTTTTTACTACTTTTCATAACCTTTAGCTACTAATATCGTAAGCTCTCAAATCATTTCTTGGTCGATGGCTCGGCCAGAGCCACATCATCGGGATCGAGCGGCACAGTGAGCGCCCACTGCTCGACAGTCTCGACCGGCACGTGGCAATCCGCCAGCGAATAGTCACCCACACGGGTGCGGCGCAATGCCGTCAGGTAGGCTCCGGTACCGAGCGCCTCGCCTATGTCGCGCGCCAGGGCACGTATGTACGTACCCTTGGAACAGACCACGCGTACGGTGAGCGATGGTCGTGTGCCCTGTGCAGCAGCCTCGGCAGGACCGACGAACTCCAGCACCTCGATGCTGTCTATGACCAATTCCTTGGCCCGCAGTTCGACCTCCTCGCCGCTGCGGGCGTAGTCGAAGGCGCGGCGGCCCTCCACCTTGCAGGCACTGTAAACGGGCGGCACCTGCCATATCGAACCCACGAAACGGGGCAACGTCTCATCGACCAGTGCACGGGTCAGGTGCGCTGTGGGGTAGGTATGATCGACCGAGTGCTCGGCGTCGAACGACGGTGTGGTGCAACCCAGGCGCATGGTGGCGATGTACTCCTTGGTGCCTGCCTGCAACTGGTCTATCGACTTGGTCGCACGGCCGGTGCAGATGATCATCACGCCCGATGCCAAGGGGTCGAGCGTTCCGGCATGACCCACGCGCAGGCGTTTGATGCCCATGCGGCGCGACAGGTTGTTGCGCACTATCTTGACCAGATTGAACGATGTCCAATGCAGGGGTTTGTCGAACGCCAGGACCTCGCCCTGTACGAACTTATAGCTCTTGTCCATAACCGATCAGAGCAGGCTGAAAGCGATGATCGACACGATGGCGCAATAGATGGCGAACCAGATGAGCTGGCACTTCTTGACCAGAGCTATCATCACCTTGCACGCCAGGCAGCCACTCACGAAGGCAGCCAGGAATCCTACGCCCAGCACGCCCCAGTCAACCACCTCGGGCGAACCCATCAACTTGATTCCCTCCAGCAACGCCTCGCCCAGGATGGGCGGTATGACCATCAGGAACGAGAACTGTGCCAGGTCGGCCTTCTTGACGCCCAGCAGCAATCCTGTGGCGATGGTCGAACCCGAACGCGACAGACCGGGCAGCACGGCCAGAGCCTGTGCACAACCGATGATGAAGGCGTCACGCAGGGTGATGTCCTTCTTCTCGCGGGGACGGATATAGAATGAGAGGGTCAACAGTATGGCGGTCACCATGAGGCACACGGGAACGACGTGCACGCCGTTGAAGGCAGCCTCGACCCAATCCTTCATCAGCAGGCCGACGAAGCCGATAGGTATCATCGAGACGATGATCTTGAGGGCATATTTCTGCGAGTCGGAGAAGCGGCTCAATGGATCATCCACAGGTGGGGTGCCGGCAGGCTTGAGTTTGGTAAACAGGCCCTCGAAGATCCATATCACCTCCTTGCGCAGCACTACCAGGGTAGAGAGCACGGTGGCGACGTGTACCACGATGTCGAAGGTGAGGCTGTCATCGCCATGCACACCAAGCAGCCGCTGGCCCAACTCGAGATGGCCGCTGCTGCTGACGGGAAGATATTCGGTGAGCCCTTGTACCAGGCCCAGTATCAAAGCGTCAATATAGTCCATTCGTTTACTACGTATTTAGCTCAATGTTAGTTCTGCGCACCCTCTGCCTCGGCTGGCTGCTCGGCTGCCTCGTTCTCCTCGGCGCTCTCGGTCACCTCGACCTGACGGCGTGGACCCTTCACACAGATGCCCACTATCATCAGGATGTAACCCAGGAAACAGATATTGGGGCCATAGACGACACGCGTGTCGCTGAATACGTCCGGATTGAAATGATCGGGTGTGCTCGCTGCACCACCGGTCATGATGAAGCCTACGATGATCATCAGGGCAGCCACGCCCATGATGATGAAATTGATTTTGCCTAAACAGAGACGCATAAATATTGTTTTGAAAGAAATGACTGTAAAAATATTGGAAAACCCAGCCCCCCAGAGGAATATAGAGCCACTGGAATTTTCCTCCCCACCTCGGGAGCGTTGGAGAGTGAACTACATCAGGTACAACTCGTCCGTGGTGCAATGCAGGTACTTGCTGCAAGCCTGCCAGGCTGCCAGGGCGGGTATGGTCATGCCCAACACCACCAGACCCAGGGCTACGCAACCCACATGAATCGGATTGAGCAACAGCTGGCGCAGGGCGGTCACGGCACTGCCTGTACTGTCCAGTCCGATGTAGAGCAGCACGGCGATGGCCGACATGGCCAGCACCGCAGCCACCAGTCCATGCAATGCCTGGCTGACGACAAACGGCCGACGGATGAACCACGACGTGGCGCCCACCAGTCGCATCGTACCGATCAGGAACCTATCTCCGTGCAATGCCAGCCGGACCGTATTGGCCACCAGACTCATGCTGATCAGCAACAATACTCCGGCTATGATGGCGAGGAAGATGGCGGAATGATGGATGCCGACATTGACGGCATCGAGCAGGTCGGCCTTGTACTCGACGCTCGATATGCGCTTGCCGCCCTGCTTCTGCAGAGCCTGCACGATGGGTGCGATGCTGTCACGCACGGCGTACTGAGCCTTGAGGCTGAACTCCACGCTGGCCTGCATCGGGTTGTAGCCCAGGAACTCCTCGGGCCTCTCGCCCAGGTCGCGTGCCACGATCTGCGAGGCACTGTCGGGGCTGATATAGACGGTGCGTGCCACGTACGGTGCGGCGTTGAGTTGCTTGACCAGGTCGGCGGCGTACTTGTCGTCGGCCGACTCATCGAGCATCACCGTGATGGTGAACTGCTCACGCATCATGGCTGCCACGCCGGCTGCTGCCAGTCCGCCCAGTGCGCCCAGTCCGAGCACGAACAGGACCAACGCCACGGAGAGCGTCGATGTGAATCGCGCTCCGAAGAGTTTCTTTTTCTTGGGTTTCGGCAACTGAGTTGGCATACTTCCAGACGAATGGGTTAACGTGGTTTGAACCGCCGTCCGACGTGGACTGAGCGGGGTCGTTCCGGGTCTCTCCTATCCCGTCCGCAATGCGGTTGCAACAGGGCGGAATTACCCAAAAACGGTGCAAATTTAGTAATAAATTAAGCGAAATGCAACTTTTTTTACATAAAAATCATAAAAATATGAGGTTAGCGCGATTTTTTCAGAAAATTATAGTAATTTTGCATCGTTTTTTGGCTCAACGGACAGCCATCATCCACCACGCAAGCAGGGAGTTACTATCAGGCTCAACCATCGTCCGTCACCATCCATTGAACCCCGAACGAAGCGGCAACTCCCCTTTAATTCCCATCACCACAGCTATGTCCAACTTCTCCGGCCAATCATCGACCACCATCACCACCCATCTGCTCGTCATCAACGTGCTGCTGCTCGTTGCCGACAATATGTTCCAAAGCCGAGGCATCGACCTGGGCCAGACGCTCGGGCTGCATTACTACGACTCGGAGCAGTTCCGCTGGTGGCAGTTGATCACCTACATGTTCATGCACGGCGGCTTCGTGCATCTGTTCAACAATATGTTCTCGCTCTATATGTTCGGCCGACTGCTCGAGATGGTGTGGGGCGAGGGCCGTTTCCTGCTCTACTACATGGTGTGCGGCATCGGCGCCGGACTGATACAGCAACTGGCTTGGCGCTACGAGATCAACGACTTCGTGGCACAGTTCGCTACCACCTACGACGGTGCCGAACAGATTCGCGCCATGGCCTACTCCCAGGTGCTCCAGATAGAGGGTTGCAGCGACCTGCTCGATCACCTGGTCACCGTCGGCGCATCGGGCTCGGTCCTCGGCATCCTGCTGGCTTTCGGCATGATGTTCCCCGATGCCGAGTTGTTCCTGCTCTTCCCTCCCATCCCGCTCAAGGCCAAGTGGCTGGTGATCGGCTATGGCGCCTTCGAACTCTTTGCCGGCATCTACGGCGTGCAGACGGGCGTGGCGCACTTCGCTCACCTGGGCGGCATGTTGTTCGGCTTCATCCTGATCATGTTATGGCGCAAACATCGTAACTACGAATTCTGATGAAAGACTACATTGCTCGATACAAGGCACTCTCGCTGCCTGGACAACTCATTGCCATCAATGTCGGTATCTGGATCGTCACCCAGGTGCTGCGGCTCTTCTCGTGGATACTGACGGGCGACGACCTGCCCTGGCAGGCGCTGCTGGCGCTGCATGCTGACCCAGAGATCCTGGTGCGCACACCTTGGACCTTGTTCACCTATATGTTCGTCCATGCCGACTTCGGCGACAATATGTTCCACCTGTTGTTCAATATGCTGTGGCTGTGGTGGTTCGGCCAGTACTTCCTGCGCTACCACACGGGACGTCAACTGCTGGGCGCCTACATCGAAGGCGGACTGGCTGCAGGCATCGTCTTCCTGCTGGCTTGCAACACGATGACCGGCATGCAGTATGCCAGCGTGGTGGGTGCATCGGGCGCCATCTTCGCCCTGGTCGCCGCCGTGGCTGTGCGCCAACCGGATGATGTGATCCACCTCAACTTCTGGGTCCGCATCGTCACCATCCGCATGAAGTGGTTCGCGCTCATCGCCCTGGCCATCAACCTGTTGGAACTGCAGAGCGGCGCCAACGTGGGCGGCATCGTGTGTCACCTGGGTGGCATGGCTTTCGGTGTGGCTTTCGGCCTGGCTGAACGCCGTGGCATCGACCTGACCCGCCACTTCAACTCGCTGTGCGACTGGCTGGTCACTACCTTCAAGCCCCGTCCCCGCATGCACGCCTCGGAGGGCGGTGCCCGTCACGTGCCCAATGACCGCCGCTCTGACCGTGACTACAACCAACGCCGCCGCGAGGAACAGCAGCGCATCGACGCCATCCTGGACAAGATCAGCAAGAGCGGCTACGACGGCCTCACTGCCGAGGAGAAAGCCGAGCTGTTCGAAAAGAGAAGGAAATAAGAAAGGAAGTGAAAGGGAATGGAAGGGGAGTAAAAGGGAATGAAAAGGGAGTAAAAGGGACGATACAAACGCTCTCTGAGAGCTCCCGCCAGTACATTTTCAACTTTCAACTTTCAATTTTCAATTTTCAACTTTCAATTTTCAATTTTCAACTTTCAATTTTCAATTTTCAATTATGGAAGTCCCGCATGGAGCAGGGATTTCTTTTGTATCAATCACCTATGGTATGGACGCGCATCGGAACGCGATCGCACTGCGGTTATTGTCCGATACCCTTGGGATGACCGATCGCACTCCAATCGCATTCCAATCGCACACCAATCACACTTTCTCCGTAGGGACACCGAGCAGTGTTATTGTACAGAAACTGGTCCCTTTTCCGTAAGCGAAGGCTCAGCCTTTCTCCGTAAGCGGAGGCTCTGCCTTCGCCATACGCCCGCCTTTGCCATAGGCTCGCTCTGCTCATTATGGAAAACGGACACGCGAAAATAGCACGTCGATATGCTAAATATCTATAAAAAAAGCAAATAATCGGCCGAAAATTTCCGAATTTGCTTTTTTTAATGTAACTTTGCGCGGCCGCAATTAGAGACGGCACATCGAACAAGAAAATTCGTAATAAAAAAATAAATTATGGCAACTCAGGAAGAAGTATTCAAGCGACTCGTCTCCCACTGCAAGGAGTACGGTTTTGTTTTCCCATCAAGCGACATCTACGACGGCCTCGGCGCTGTCTATGACTACGGCCAGAATGGCGTAGAACTCAAAAACAACATCAAGCGCTACTGGTGGGAGGCTATGACCAAGCTGCACGAGAACATCGTCGGCATCGACGCCGCCATCTTTATGCACCCTACCACCTGGAAAGCTTCGGGCCACGTGGATGCATTCAATGACCCGCTCATCGACAACCGCGACAGCAAGAAGCGCTACCGCGCCGACGTGCTCATCGAGGAACAGCTCGCCAAGTACGAGGACAAGATGAAGAAGGAGGTCGAGAAGGCCGCCAAGAAGTTCGGTGACTCATTCGACGAGGAGAAGTTCCGCGCTACCAACCCACGCGTGCTCGAGAACCAGAAGAAGTTCGACGACCTGCACAAGCGCTATCAGGAAGTGATGAACGCCCCTGGCGGCATCGACCTGGAGGGTATGAAGCAGATCATCCTCGACGAGGAGATCGTGGACCCAATCAGCGGCACCAAGAACTGGACCGACGTCCGTCAGTTCAACCTGATGTTCAGCACCGAGATGGGTTCGACCACCGACAACAACATGAAGATCTACCTCCGTCCTGAGACTGCACAGGGTATCTTCGTCAATTACCTGAACGTACAGAAGTCTGGCCGCATGAAGCTGCCATTCGGTATCGCACAGATCGGCAAGGCCTTCCGTAACGAGATCGTAGCCCGTCAGTTCATCTTCCGTATGCGCGAGTTCGAGCAGATGGAGATGCAGTTCTTCATCAAGCCTGGCACCGAGCTCGACTGGTTCGCCAAGTGGAAGAAGACCCGTCTGGCTTGGCACCTCGCCCTCGGCTTCGGCGACCAGATGTACCGCTACCACGATCACGACAAACTGGCTCACTACGCCAACGCTGCCACCGACATCGAGTTCAACATGCCATTCGGTTTCAAGGAGGTCGAGGGTATCCACTCTCGTACCAACTTCGACCTGAGCCAGCATGCCAAGTTCTCGGGCAAGAAGATCGAGTACTTCGATCCAGAAACCAACGAGAGCTACACCCCATACGTCATCGAGACCTCTATCGGCGTGGACCGTATGTTCCTCAGCGTCATGGCTGCTTCGTTCAAGGAGGAGGTGGTCAATGACAAGGGCGAGACCCGCGTCGTCCTCTCCCTGCCACCTGCATTGGCCCCTGTCAAGGTCGCTATCCTGCCATTGGTCAACAAGGATGGTCTGCCCGAGAAGGCAGAGGAGATTCTCAAGGAGCTCCGCTACGACTACACCTGCCAGATCGAGGTCAAGGACTCTATCGGCAAGCGCTATCGCCGTCAGGACGCCATCGGTACACCATACTGTGTCACCGTCGATGGCCAGACACTCGAGGACAACACCGTCACACTGCGCTACCGCGATACGATGGAGCAGGAGCGCGTAGCCATCGCCGACCTGCACAAGATCATCGGCGACAGTGTCAACATCTCATCTCTACTCCGCAAAATCGAGAATGACTAAAAGAATCATCTACATATCATCATTGGTGCTGGCGATGGGACTGGGTCTCACCGCCTGCAAGGATGATGACGACTCGGTCGATTACACCCAGTACTATGATTGGCGCGACCAGAACATCGACCTGTCCAACAGCCTGCACGACGATGTCGTGGAGCTGGGCAGTGCCGCTTACTTCTCCGACACCATCCCATCGCTGAGCGAGCCCTACGACCTCTATCGCTCCGACAATGGGCAGATATATCGTATCTGCACCATGTGCCGCGTGCTCAACAAGGCCGACGAGGACAGTCTGCGCAGCATCGGCAAGTGGTACACGCCCTACTACAACAGTACGCTGCGCGTGCACTACACGCTCTACAACAGCGACACGGTCATGGCGCGCTTCGAGCAGTTCGACATTCTCAATGACCAGAGCCGCCGCAACGACGCCACGCTGATGAACAAGATCTTCGGCATCGGCTACCAGGCGGGCACTCCGGGCTATGAGCTCAAGGCCGACACGCTGGAGTCGTACCAGGTCAAGTACTACGACAGCTTCACCTGCAGCGCGGTCATCAAGGGCTGGCAGGACTGTCTGCAGCGCATGCACATCGGTGACAGCTGGCTCATCATGGTACCCTGGTACCTGGCCTACGGTCAGTCGGGATCGGGCAATATCGGTCCCTATTCCAACCTTTACTTCCGCCTGCAGTTGGTCGATATCACCAACCTGGGCGACAACGTCTCCACGGCCCAGAGTAATTGACCTTATTTTTTAGCAAATCACTAACCTTCACATCTTGTCTCTCGCTCCATCTCTAAAGCACGCGGCAACATGTGAAGGTTTTTTATGTTTCTCCGATTTCCACCCAAGGAGATAATGACATTACTACAAACCGACTCGGGTAGTTTATTTTCTTGTTTTCAAAGACAAACCCAATTGTTCAAAATGAAATATTATTCAATTATCAATTTACTTCTCAAGGGTACACTGACATTAACATTGATTACATTCTACACCTTCGGAAATGCATCCATTGAACCGGTCCATATTCATTCTCTATTTTAGAAGAATAAAAAGACGGAACGCCATGCAATTGGATACTGAATGCTATGCAATTGAATACTGAATGCCATGTAATTGGATACCGGAACACTATGCAATTGAATACTGAACGCCCCGGAGGGGCAACACCTAATAGCCCAGGGCAACGCCCTGGGTTACTTGCGCATAGATGGGGGTACACCCTGCAAGGGCAGCACCAACCATTTGACATTCACTCAATTACTTTATACTGGTATTTCGTTTCTTTCGTTTTCGTTGATTATTTTCGTCTTCGTTTTCGTTGATTATTTTATTTTCCTTTCGGCTCGACGGTAACGATAAATCGTTGATATGCCGTCAAACGGGGCACGGCCATGTCAAATGCTTCCAATAGAATATGGACGGTCTGCGGCTCGGAGACTTCGGGTGCGATGAAACTGCAACTGGCTTTCTTGTCATTGAACCTCAAATCG
>JAILKE010000043.1 GCA_024694125.1 Bacteroidales bacterium | reverse complement strand
GGGTATTATGATATATTTTGATTAATGGAGAATATAAAAATAATGATTCGTGACCATTTATGGTAAAATAATGTGCCCCACAACCTGGTGCCAGGGTGCGGGGCATAATCTATTGGTTATGAACCTCGGTTCAATGAACGTGCGTATCCCCAAGGTTGCAGCGAAAGGGAGCTGCATACTCACGGCGAAGGAGAGGATGAAATATCACTATTTCATAGGCTTAGCGTATTACGAGTTTCTTGCCTTGACGTATATACAAACCAGGTTGCTGGTGGACTGACGTCTGGCGGATGCCCTCCACGCTGTACATTGGTGTGGCATCATCCGAACCCGTTGTCAAATCGTTCAGGTCAGAGGCATCTTGAATTTCTCTGATTTCCCTAAATTCTTTCCAGTAGTCAGCAGCCTCATAGGCAGATTTGCTGCCCTTCGGAACATATAGAATTATATTATGGGCCCAAGTAAATGCATAATTACCAATTGAAAATGGGGTTGGGTTAAGTACAGTAACAGAGGTTAAATGCCAGCCATAGAAAGCATATTCACCAATGTGGACGACTTCGTTCGGGAAGGTGATGTTTGTCTGGCCCGTGCAGCCATAGAAAGCATATTCACCAATGTGGTCGACTTCGTTCGGGAAGGTGATGTTTGTCAGGCCCGTGCAGCCGTAGAATGCATAATCATCAATGTACATCAATTCATTCGAAATGTCTAAGCTCCTCAGGCCAGTGCAATTACGGAAAGCTCCCTTTCCAATGAGTATTAAGTCGTCCGGGAGGGTGATGCTCGTCAGGCCAGTGCAATTACTGAAAGCAAAATCGCCTACGCTTTCTACGTCGTCCGGGATGGTGATGCTCGTCAGGCCAGTGCAATTACTGAAAGCAAAATCGCCCATGCTTTTTAAGTCGTTCGGGAAGGTGATGCTCGTCAGGCCTGTGCAGTCTTTGAAAGCCGAACTGCCAATGCTTACAACGTTGTCCGGGATGTTGATGCTCGTCAGGTCAGTGCATCTGTAGAAAGCAAATTCAGCAATACCATTTATATTTGAAGGCAAGGTCAAAGACGTAGATGTGCCTATGTAGTCACAAACATAGCGCATGTCATTCTTAGTTTCAATCACATAATCTCCTTCTGTTGTACAGTTATTATAAACGGCAACAGCATGATATGCCACATAACCATTGTTGCATGAGCCTTCTGCAATGGCAAATGAAGAATAGTTATAAACTTTTGTGATATTAGTGCAGTCTTGGAAAGCATAATCATCAATGAACGTTACGCTGTTCGGGATGGTGATGTCCGTCAGACCTGTGCAGCCTTCGAAAGCCTTATAACCAATACTTGTCACGCTGTTCCCAATGGAGATGTTCGTCAGGCCAGTACAGCCAGAGAAAGCAGAACCACCAATGCTCGTCACGCTGTTCGGGATGTCGAGGCATGTCAGTCTATGGCAGCCTGGGAAAGCAGACTCACAGATACAGTGACAATTAGTATTTATTTCACAACTTGATATTCTTGTAGATTTGGCCTTTATCAATAAATGGTATGGATTCTCTGTGTTGCCTAAATAAAGGGCATTGTCATATTGGTTGTATTGTAAATTCGTGCATCCATCGAAAGCCCTACGACCAATACTTGTCACGCTGTTCGGGATATCGATGCTCGTCAGGTCAGAGCAGTCTTCGAAAGCAAAATTGTCAATGTGTGTAACGCTGTAGGTTTTGCCCGAATATGTGACTGTAGAAGGAATTGTTATATCCCCACTCGCGTCATTGAAGTGAGTATAGTTATTACAACTTTTATAAGTTACTTCCACTGTCAAGTCCGTACTTGACGTGATGTTATAATACAGTCCGTCGCTATCAAAGTCATAGGCGGAGGCTGATTGGCATAGGAGCATCAATATGCCCGTCAGCCAAAGGGGGAGTAGAGATTGTTTCATGATAGTAAATATATGATGAATTTTGTTGTTGTGTAGCTTCTCGTTGGGGAAGTTTATGTCGTAGTCGGACAAATATTCCAATGAATGTGTGTGGGATGATGATGTGTAGTGTGCCCCATGATAATATAGCACTGTGAATGCTTATGCGCTGCAAAGATATGAAATAAATCGTTATCTCGAAATAGTTCGCACAAAAAAATGCAATTTATATGCAAATTCAGGGTTAAAAGGTTATCTCGTACGAGGTTTTAGCTCTCGCAGAGCAAGCAGAGTGTAAGGGAGTTCATACCAGTACGATGTTCAGAAATCAGATCGAACAGATTGAAAGGATAGGAAAGGATTTTAAAGGAACACCGAATTTAACCGAATTAAAACATGCCATTTTCATTGATTTGCTCGATTCGTTTTCAAAAAAATTAAACGAATTGGTAACGAAGTTTTGCTTTTTGGTTATCATTGTTTTTTCGTCTTCGTTTTTGGTTTTCGTATGCAGTTCTTCGTTTTCGTTATTTTTTTTATCACCGAATTGAACGAATGAATACGAACCATTTTCGTCGTTTTAGTTTCTTTCGCGTTCAAAAAATTAAACGAATTGGTAACGAAGTTTTGCTTTTTGGTTATCGTTGTTTTTTCGTCTTCGTTTTTGGTTTTCGTACGAAGTTTGTTTTCGTTTTCGTTATCGTTTTCGTACGCAGTTTGTTAGTCAGCGGGCCGAAGGTCCGCGGGAATACAGGCGGGGGTGCAAGCCCCCGCTTCCCATGTAGAGAGTGAGGAGATTGTATCGAGCGCCGAAGGTGCGACAGAACTTATAGGGGGCGTAAGTCCCCGTTGCGCTGGAGTGTTTTTGGTTTTGGTTATCGTTTTCGTTGAGTTTCCGTACGGCTATTATCTGTTAGCCATTCCATCGCGATCGGATTGCGAAGGGAGTGCGGTTACTGTACGATGAGCTTGGGATGACCAATCGCACACCAATCGCATTCCAATCGCACACCAATCGCACTATGAGAGTAGGGGCAGAGTAAAGGAATATTGTAAATAAACCTTAATTTCTATTAACAATTGTATAGAATTGTGAATTTTGGTTCAATATTTTGTCATAAAATTGGCAAGTGGATGTTTAAAAATAACTCAAATTAGTGCAAAAAATAGTTCATGAGCGGATTTTTGCACCAATTTGGGCTTTATAATTTGCTTATTTACAATAACCTCTTTAATTTTGCATTCAAATGGAGACTTTTTTGCGGTGAGATATTACCCTTTCTTATGCCCATACTTTAACATTCTCTCCCCAAAATGTCCAATCTAACTATCTATCTTTTTTTAACATCTTAATTTATAGTACTAATGAATCTGAATAGTCAGAACAGTGGAAATAAATGGAGCCAGCGACTGCTCGCAGTGCTCGTTTGTTTCGCGGTGGCAATCACGGCTTCATTTGCCCAGAACTATCAAGTCAAGGGTACGGTCAGTGATGCCTTAGGCCCAACCTATGGAGCCTCTATCCTGGAGAAGGGTACAGGCAATGGTACAGTGACAGACATCGACGGTAACTTCTCAATCAATGTGAAGAATGACGATGCTGTCCTCGTTATTTCCTTTGTAGGCCTCCAGACCAAGGAGGTAGCAGTCAAGGGACAGTCAAACATCCAAGTGACTCTCGAAGAGAATCAGTTGCTCGATGAGGTAGTCGTAGTCGGTTACGGCACCATGCGCAAGAAGGACCTCACTGGTTCCGTCGTGCAGATTAACCCCGACAAGATTGCCGACAGCAATCCTGCTACCGTTCAGGATGTGATGCGTGGTACTGCCGGTCTGCAGATCGGTTACACCAGCGACTCAAAGGGTGGCGGTTCAATGATGCTGCGTGGTCAGAACTCACTCTACAACGATTCAAAAGGCAAGCACAACCAGCCACTTATCGTGTTGGATGGTATGATCTTTGAGGGTGACCTCTCGGAGATTAACCCTGACAACATCGGTCAGATCGACGTGCTGAAGGATGCCTCTTCGACCGCTATCTATGGTGCTAAGGCTGCCAGTGGTGTCATCATCGTCACCACCAAGAAGGGTAAGATGGGCAAGCCTACCATCAAGGTATCGGCCAATCTGTCGGCTGTCAAGAAGGCTCAGTTCCGCGAGGTATATGGCCCTGATGGATACATGAAGTTCCGTGAGGACTGGTACAAGGCACAGACCTATGGCTATCGTGCTGATGGTACATGGGGCTACTACAGTGTAGCCAGTGGTCTATATGACGGTTACTATACTCTGGAGGATGCAGGTGACAAGAAGACCTATGCTGAGCGCCTCAAGTTGGGTGGCGGTAACTCAGACCGTGTACTGGACAACTATCTGGCAGGCAAGACCTATGACTGGTACGACGAGACCTTCCAGACCGGCCTCAGCCAGGATTACAATGCCAGCGTATCTGGTTCGACCGAGAATGTATCATACTATCTCTCAGCCGGCTATTTGGCCAACGAGGGAGCTCTGCGTGGTGATGAATTCAGCACCACACGTCTCACTGCCAAGGTGAATACCAAGATCACCCCATGGTTGGAGATAGGTGCCAACATCAACTTCCAGAACCGTGACGTAGGTGACATTGAGGTACCTCTGGGTGAGAACTACTGGGACACCAACATGCTCCGTAACTCACCATACGCTACCATCAAGGATGATGATGGCAACTACGTGCAGTATCCACAGAACTACTCTGCTACCAATGGTGGCTACAACTTCGGCTTCGAGCGTCAGTATCTTGACCTGGACAAGGGTTATACTATTTTGAACTCTATCTTCAATGCCAAGGTAAAACTGCCATTCAACATTACGTACGATTTCAACTTTGCTCCACGTCGTCAGTGGTATCATGACTACTACTTCATTTCGGCTCAGAAGCCTAATGCAGTAGCAGCAGACTGCGGTGCCAACCGTAATCATGGCCGCTCATTCAACTGGACTCTCAATAATGTCCTCACATGGGACCAGAGCTACGAACAGCACCACTTCACCGTGACCATGGCACAGGAGGCCTACAAGCAGCAGACCTGGCGTACCACGCTGGAGGCTCGCAACATTACTCCATCCGATGCTACTGGTTTCCACTACATCGATGGTGCCTCGATGGAGGATAGTAACTTCTATACTATCGATACCTATCAGACAGGTGCATCTTACCTGGGCCGTGCATTCTATAGCTATAAGGACCGCTATATGATCACCGGATCCTATCGTTACGATGGTTACTCAGGCTTCGGTGTCAACAATCCTTGGGCAGACTTCTGGTCAGTAGGTACCAGCTGGATGTTCTCGGACGAAGACTTCTTCCAGGACATCGACTGGATGAACACCGGTAAGCTCCGTGTATCCTATGGTACCAACGGTAACAGTTCGCTCGGTGACGCATACCGTGCATTGACCAAACTCTCTATCAGTGGTACTATGGTATATCCTACAGGAGACAACTCAACCTCTTCAACCAAGACGGTCGTCATCGGAAACAATGACCTGGGTAATGCAGACCTCGAGTGGGAGAAGACTCGTGCCTACAACGTAGGTGTTGACTTCGGCTTCCTCGATGATATGTTCTCAGGTAGTATCGAGTGGTACCTCAAGGAGACCAAGGACATGATCATGACTCAGCGTCTGCCTGGTTTCTCTGGCTTCACTGGCATCACCACCAACCTCGGTCAGGTCAACAATACTGGTTTCGAGGTAACTCTCAATACCCGCAACATCAAGAGACGTGACTTCGAGTGGACTACCTCAGTGGCATTCTCATACAACAAGAACGAGATCAAGCATCTCTACTATGACTACGATGAGAATGGTCAGGAGAGTAACGATATCTCGAACGGCTGGTACATCGGCAAGCCTATCGGCGAAATCTGGACCTGGGAGACCGACGGCATCTGGCAGATTGATGAGGTCGAGGAGGCAGCCCTGGTGGGTCAGAAGCCTGGTGATCCTAAGGTAATCAACCACTGCACTGATGATGATGAGATTAAGGCAGACGGTACCCGTGTACCTGTCTATAATGACAACGATAAGGTTTACCTCGGTACAACCGTTCCACCAGTATATTGGAGCATGCGCAATGACTTCAAGTACAAGGATTGGACTGCTTCATTCTCTATGTACTCTTATGCCGGTCACAAGAGCACCGAGACCTACTATCTCAACAACGACAACTCTGGTTCTATGATTACCAACGGTTGCAATACCTACACCAAGGAGTACTGGACTCCAGACAATCCGAGCAACACCTATGCCCGTCTGGATGCCAAGAGTCCTAACGGTGCTACAGCCTACCGTCTGCACAACCGCACCTTCCTGCGACTGGACAATGTCAACATCGGCTATACGCTGCCTGTTGACCTGACCCGCAAGGCTTACATCGAGCGTCTGCATGTCACCCTGGGTGTCAAGAATCTGTTTACGATTGACAACTATGAGTATGGTGATCCTGAGACCGGTGGTCTCTCTAACCGTACCTTCACGTTGGGACTTAACTTTACTTTATAATCTGATTAGTTATGAAACTTAAAAATATATATAAGGGTGGGCTCGCCCTCACGTTGATAGCTGGATTGTCAGCCTGCAACGATGAATTTCTCGAGCCGGACATGCTGTCTTCGTACGACCCGACTGCTACCTTCAGCACCATATCTGGTCTCGAGTCTGCTATGGCGCAGTGTGATAATCAGTTGCGTAATGTGCTGATTGATGGTAACTGGAACCATGTATCATTGTCGTCCAACTATATGATGTCCGACATTGGTCTCTATGCCAAGACCGATATGGGTGACGGCTTCCAGGATAACTTTGCCGAGAAGTTGACCCCAACCTCAGGTATGAGCAGTGGCGGTGACGGCAATGCCTTCCAGCGCTTCTGGGACCAGGGTTACTATGGCGTGAAGTATGCCAATACCGTACTTACATATATAGACAATGTGGCTGATTTAACCGATGACCAGAAGAATCTCTACATCGGTCGCGCCTACTTCCATCGTGCCTATATGTACTACCACCTGGTACTGCAGTTCGGCGATATTCCATTGGTAACCAAGATTATCAGTAAGCCAAAACGTGACTACAAGTCAACCTCCAAGGAGGCTATCTTCGACATGCTCGTACACGACTTGGAGTTCGCCGTTCAGCATGTGCCATCGCGCACTGAGTTCAAGGAACTGGGCAAGGTCAACAAGGAGGCATGCCAGTTGCTGCTGGCCAAGTGCTACCTCGTCACTGGCGAGTATGCCAAGGCTGAAGCTCTCTGCGACAGCCTGATCGAGACTTCTGGTCTCGCCCTGATGCAGGAGTCGTTCGGCAGTTTCGTCTATGGCGGTACGACCAATACATGGGATGTACAGCGTAACGTCATCTGGGACTTGAACCGTCCTGAGAACGTTTGTTCATCACAGAATACTGAGATGATCATGCCTATCCTGAACTTCTCGGCCGAGAATCACGTCAACTACCAGATCATGCGTAGTCATGGCGTACACTGGAGCAACAGTGTCATCAAGGACCCTGCTGGCTACTCTACACCTAATAAGAACTTCAATGGTAATGACGCCTTCTGCGTTGACTCGCTCGACTGGGTCACCTGTATCGGCCGTGGTATCGGTGTGTTCCGTACCTCTCCATACTACAACAAGACCCTGTGGTATGTGAATGGCGTTGAGGATACCGAAGACCTGCGTCACAACCGTGAGGTCGGTAACTGGCTTGAGATGGAGGATATCCGCTACAATAATAACTTCACAACCAAAGATGGTGTTGTTACTTATTCTCCATTCTATGGCAAGAACATGCAGCTCTATGCTACTGAGGATTACATTGATGCAGATGGTAACACTGTAGTGAAGAAGGGCGACCTGCTCTGCTCGGACACCATCCGCAGCTGGTATCCTACTCCTCTGTACAAGTACTACATCTATCAGCACAACTTCTATGAGAGCCGCGCTACCCAGAATCAGCTCAATGGTGCTCAGAATGGCGAGGACAATGCCAATATGTACTTGTTCCGTCTGGCCGAGGCTTACCTGGTTCGTGCCGAGGCTAAGTTCTACCAGGGCAAGGATGCTACCAGCGACGTGAACGAAATCCGTAAGCGTGCCAAGGCTTCGCAGCTCTATACTTCGGTCAACATTGGCGATATCTTGGCTGAGCGTGCCCGTGAGCTCTATCTCGAGGAGTGGCGTCAGTCGGAGATGGTCCGCGTCTCATGGTGCCTGGCTAAGAGCGGCAAGCCTGATGAGTGGGGCAACACCTACGACATCAATACCTGGGACAAGCAGTCTGGTTCGGAGATCTATGCAGCCGGACAGGTTCCTACCTCAGGTAGCTACTGGTACCGTCGTTGCATTGCCTACAACATCTTCAATCACGGTCCTATCACCTCGAACAACCACGAGTGGAACTACAAGGTTGACAAGCGTAACATCTTCTGGCCTATTCCATATTCTGCCATCTCGGGTAATGCTGATGCTGCTCTGCGTCAGAATTATGGTTACGACGGCTACGATGAGAACATCCAGATGTACACAGACTGGAAGGCTGCTGTAGAAGAAGAATAATAAGGTTGCCGGTTAAAGGCGCTGCCTGACGTCGGAGGATGGTTGAACTGCCCGTCGGCTGAAAGGCAACGACTGATAACTTGAAAATCTATGAATAAAGGAAATGCTGGTGCCAGTATGAACGGCTGGCATCAGCACTTCTTTTGCTCTTTTTTATTGATCACCCTATAAAAATTTGATATTATGACAAAACTTTTTTGGGGCGCTGCTGCAGCATTGTTGGCTGTGTCTTGTACATCAGGCTCGGATGCTAACCTCCCCAAGGGAGACGAGGTCCTTTCGCTCATCGATCAGGTCAATACACGTTGGCAGGCTGAACATCCATTGTTGCCCGCCGACAGTATGCCCTTCCATCCCTACAGTGACAATAGCCCCTTCTGGCACAATGCTGCCTACCATACGGGTAATATGGAGGTCTATAAACTGACGGGTAATCAGCAGGCATTGCAATATAGCCGTGCATGGGCTGAATCGAATCTGTACATGGGCGCAACGAGTTCTGATACTGCCCAGTGGAAGTATCGCTACGGCGAGACGGACAAGCATGTCCTCTTCGGCGATTGGCAGATCTGTTTCCAGACTTATTGTGACCTCTATGAGATTGCCCCAGATCAGCGTATGATAGCTCGTGCCCGTGAGGTAATGGAGTATCAGATGTCCACTCCTGCCAGCGATTACTGGTGGTGGGCTGACGGTCTGTACATGGTCATGCCTGTCATGACTAAGTTGTACAAGATCACGGGCAATGAACTCTACCTGGACAAGTTGAATGAGTATTGGCTGTATGCCAAGGACCTGATGTACGACAATCGTGAAATGATAGGTGATACGTTGGCCAATCAACCTATGCATCTCTTCTATCGTGATGGTAAGTATATCTATCCGAAACACAAGACTGCCAGTGGTAAGAAGGACTTCTGGGCGCGTGGTTGCGGTTGGGTAGTTGCCGGCCTTGCCAAGGTTCTGCAGGACATGCCTGCTGACTGCCGCTATCGTGAGGAGTTCCTCTCTACCTACCGCGAGATGTGCCAGGCTGTGCGCGATTGCCAGCAGCCCGAGGGTTACTGGACTCGCTCTCTGCTTGACCCGGAACAGGCTCCTGGTCCCGAGACCAGCGGTACGGCATTCTTCACCTACGGCTTGCTGTGGGGTATCAACAACGGTATCCTGGACCGCGAGCAGTACTTGCCCTGTGTGCTCAAGGCATGGCAGTATATGACGCAGACTGCCCTGCAGAAGGATGGCCTGGTCGGCTATGTTCAGCCTATCGGCGAACGTGCCATTCCTGGTCAGCAGGTCACTGCCACCTCAACTGCCAACTTCGGCGTAGGTGCATTCCTGCTCGCTGCCTGTGAGATGTACCGATTGGTCTCTCCCGGGAAATAAATCTTAGTCCTTTGTGATATATAAAAAAGCAGCCATTGACATCGCAAGACGTCAATGGCTGCTTTTATTGTATCTCTTCTCTGCTGTCTATCTCATTGTGTTCTATAATAGTATAGCCAAGTATAGGCAAAAGTATAGGGGGGTGATATTTGCTTAATTGCACGTAATCGTATATCTTTGCACCGTGAAAGCGTAATATGCTTTGGCTTCGGTTAGTCTATCACGCCGTACTTGCGCTGCCAGTCTTCGAAGTACTGAGGCTTGTCCGTGAGGAGTTGACCATCGGGGTCAATGAAGAGCTGGGTCGTGGTGGCACGGCAGCAGAGACCTCCGTCACTGAGGCGGCGCATCTCGTAATTGTAGTCCAGACGGGCGCCTGGATGATAGACGTAACGCGTGCGGATCACTACTACGTCATTGAGTGACAATGGACCATAGTACTTGACGTGGATATCGACGATGGGAGCGTAGATGCCCGATGCCGTGATGTCGGCATATCCGATGCCAGGGTAATGGAGGCCGAATGACTCGCGTCCGTCCTCCATATACTTGACGTAACTGCCATGCCAGGCGCGACGCATTGAGTCAATCTCGCTGAACTTGACGCGTATCTGGACTGTATCCTCGAGGATTACCTTCTGTTCGGCTTTCATATCGGGATGGACTTATTTGGCAGCGAAGAGGGCGTCGGCTATCTCGGCGTTCTGCATGAAGTTGGAGAAGTCGTACTGGGTATAGTTCTGACCCTTCTCGTTCATGCGGACGGACTTGAGTTCGGACTTCTGTTTGTCGATCACTACGACAAAGGATGTGAACATCTGGCGGCGCTTCTGTTTGGGATCGGTGACAATGGGAGTGACGGTGATAGTAACAAGGTCTCCCTGATTGGTCATATCCACATCGGCTATCTCCGAGAGGTCAATGTCGCTCTCCTGACCTGCAGAGAAGTTCTGCATCAAGGTCTTGAGTGCCTCCATCTGGCTGTTGCCCGATGCCTGGAGCGTCTGTTTCTTGCCATCCTTAACCATGGTGAAGGACTCGCCATCCATCAGGAGCAGGTCTGCGCCACTGTTGAACGTCATACACATCTTGGAGGGTTTCTTGAAGTAGAACTTGCCCTGCGATGTGATATCCTTGGCCACCATCGTGTTGTGCTTGGTCATAACTACGTCGGCCTGGAGCGTCTGCATGTTCTTGAAGCGCTCCTGAGCACGCTGCATCATATCGTCATCCTGTGCCGAAGCCATGAACAGGGTGCATTGGCACAGAAAGAGTGTGAGTATAAAAAGAATTTTCTTCATAATTGTGCAAGTTGAGTTTGTGAGTTAAAGGGATGCTGGTGAAATCGCTTTACTCTTGGCGTTAGGTATATAGACCACCGTTGATGCTGATCACGTTGCCGGTGATGTAGCCTGCCTCGGGTGAAGCAAGGAAACCGACCAGTGCGGCAACCTCCTCTGGCTGTCCGAAACGGTTGGCTGGGATGGTCTTCTTCAGTTCCTTCTCGTCGAGCCCCTCGACCATATCGGTCTTGATGAAGCCTGGAGCAACGGCATTGACGGTGATATTCTTGCGGGCTACCTCCTTGGCAAGAGCCTTGGTAGCAGAGATGAGTCCACCCTTGGCTGCCGAATAGTTGGTCTGACCCTGCATGCCCATGATGCCGCTCACGCTGGCCATGTTGATGATGCGGCCGAACTTGTGGAACTGCATCTGCGAGATGAGGGGAGCGGTGACATTGAAGAAACCATTGAGCGTAGTGTTGATGACCGACAACCAGTCCTCGCCTGGCATGAGTGCCATCAGATTGTCGCGGCGTATGCCTGCGTTGTTGACCACTACCTCGATATATTCATCCTGGTCGGCGTGTGCAGCCTGCCATGCTTCGATGGCCTCCTTGACCTGAGCAGCGTCGCCTACATTGAACTTCAGCATCTCGCCGTCTGAACCGGCTTCGCGGATCAACTGGAGGGTCTCCTCGGCAGCTGCAGTGTTGTTGACGTAATTGATGATGATACGGTAGCCCATCTGAGCCAACTTGATGCTCACTGCGCGACCAATGCCGCGGCTACCGCCTGTAACTAATGCATATTTCATATTCTGAATAATTTTTATATATTGTTGAAGAAGGATGTGTTAGAGAAGACGAAGAAGTTATTGCCGAAACAATTACTTACTTTGTTCAATTCTCGACTTTCAACAGACTTTATCAATTATTAATTATCAATTATCAATTAACTCTATGATGCTCATAGCAGCAAAGAGTTTAAACCGTCTGGGTAATCTTCCAGGCCTCCTCCTTGCCGATGATCTCGGCTACCGTGAAGAGTGAAGTCATCGTGACGCCCAGCAGACCATGCAAAGTGAGGCTCTGTCCCGTCAAGTAGAGGTTCGGGATAGGAGTCTTGGCCGACAGGAGGGTCATCATTGGATTGTGATAATCCTTGCGGACACCATAAGCCGAACCGTTGGGGGTGAGGGTGTAGTCTCTGTATGTCAATGGAGTGGTGCTATAACGAGCCTCGACCATATTGTGCAGACCCGGGATGAAGCGCTCGGCCATGGCGATACATTCGTCGGCCATACGCTCTTTCAGTGCCACATAATCCTCGCCACGGTGACCGATTCGTGTATTCTCCCAGCGTTCGATGCGATCCCAAGGTAGCGGGGTCAGGATATCGAGGATACGGGCATCTTCTCCCGACTCGGGCACACGGCAAGAAATAAGTATGCCGCTCACAGGACCCTCCTCCTTGTAGTAATCCCACACATTGGGCTGCTTGTAGATATACTGATTCCAGTTGAAGTACTTCAGCTGACCGGGTTTGAGGATGAGGCTGACGGTGTACATGCCATAGGTATTCTCCAGACGGGCGATGCGGTTGCGATAGACCTTCTTGAGCTTGGTGCTCTCCTTGACCAGGTCGCAGGTAACGGCAGGGTGGGCATTGCTGATGAAGAAGTCACCCTCGTAGATCTCGCCGTTCTTGCAACGGGCAGCCACGAGTTTGCCATCCTTCTCTATAAGTTCCTCTACCTCGGCATTGCATGCCAGCTCACCGCCGAAGGAACGGATGTTGTCGAGCAATTTGTTGACGATGAGGTTGCCGTCACCCTTCAGACGGTAGCTGCCCTGGACGAAGCTGTTGTTGGCCTGTGCAAAGTTATATAGCGGCAATGTATCCTTGGCCAACTCCATCTTGAGCGACGAACCGCACAGGGCATTGATCAGCAACTCATCGTGGAATGTCTCGTGCAGGTATTCGTAGGTGCTCGACGCAAACAGCGATGTCGTGAAGAAATCCACTTCATCGCGAGGCTTGATGGCATCAAAGAGGTGATTGCCCACCTCGCGCATCGTGTGGGCATAGTTTTCCAGGCCTTTGCGTTCATTGGGGAACTCGCGAGCCAGAGTTTCTACAAAAGCTTCGTGCCCCTGGGCATACTTGAATGTGCGGTCGCCGATGGTGACGCGGTCAAAGCCCTCGGGATCAAGCAGCTGCCAGGGTAGTTCGGTCAAGCCCAGATACTTGAAGGTGGAGTGCAGGCAGTTGCCTTCGCCCAGGCCACCTACATAGTGCATGCCTGTGTCGAGGTCCTCGCCGTGGCGATGGTAGCTCTGCATGCAGCCGCCAGGTTGTGTCTGACGCTCGAGTACGAGCACCTTGTAGCCCTTGCGGCCCAATATGCTGGCACACTGCAAACCTCCTAATCCGGAGCCAATGATGACGATATCGTATTTAGACATATTGTATAGTCAATGTGAGAGAATGGGAAATGATTACTTCCGCTTGTGACGCGGCTGTATGATGCGGAACAGGAATGGCTGGACCACGTAACTCAATACCACGGCGCTGACCATGCCGACCAGAGTAGCGAAACCGACGCTCGCGATGGCTGGATGTCGGGCAAAGAGCATAGATGCCACGGTGACGATGAGCACTACCGCCGAGAAGAGGATGGCTGTCTTGTGATAGGAGAGCAACAGTATGTCGCGCTTCTCGCGGTCAGTCTCGGCACAGGTGTCGGACTGTCCAGCCAACAGACCATTCATCACGAAGATCGAATAATCGACGCCGATACCGAAGATGAAGGTGGAGATGATGATGTTGATCAAGTTGAACTCGCGGTCGAAGATGACCATGGCGCCCAGAACGATGAGCCAGCTGGCCAGGATGGGGAGGAAGCCCAGTATGGTGTGACGCAGGTTGAACTTGAACGACAACAACAGTACCACAAAGACGAATGCCATGCTGACCCACTGAAGGACGTTGAAATCCTCGTTGAGCTCGAGCAGCGTGTCCTGTGTATAGAAATAGGTGTCGAGCACCATCAGGTGTGGTACCGGAGCAATGGCACGGCAGATGCGCTGGTAGGCGGTGGAATCGCTGCGCACGGAATCGTTGGTGCAACGTACCGAGGTGAAGCAGAGGTATGAGCCATCGGCGGACTGCTCCATCATGGTCGATTGCAGACCCTGTGGGATGATGCCCTCCTCGTAGAATGGCGAAGGCTGGTAGTCGCGGGTAGCCATCTCGAAGAATGGTTCGAAGGAGTCGGCAATCAGGTCGTGCTTCGGGGCACTCTTCTGGATCAATTTGCGGGCCTCGGCGAGACGGTCTTCGGTCCAATAGGCACGCCAGGCATCAATGCGCTGCTGCTGTACTGATTGAGGTACGAAGAGCGTGTTGGTAGGGGTATAGCCCTTGACCAATCCCTCGGCCTGCAGTGAATCGAGTTTCTCCGCCAGGGTCGAGAAGTGCTGGAGTGCCTCCTCCATCGTTGCGCCCGATGCCGCGAAGTACTGCTGCTTGTCGCCTGTGTGGGTCTTGGCGCGGACCAATTCCTCGGAGTAGGTTATGTTGTCACTGAAATAGCCGATATTGCGCATATCTGCATCAAAGTCGATGCCGCCCTTGGCATAGAAGCCGATGGCGGTGACCACAACCAGTCCGATGATGATGAGCAACGGAACCTTGCGGTCAAAGGGATAGGCATTGATGCGGTCAATGATGGCAAAGGCGCGGCGGTTGCGCTTGTTCTTGACGGGATTGAAGAACTGTGGCAGGAAAATGAGGCTGAATGCCGTCGTGCCTACAATGGCAAACGAGGCAAAGAGTCCGAAGTCCTGAAGCAATTCCGTATTGATGAAGATCAGACCCATGAACGAGCCTATCGTGGTGAGACAGCCCAGGAAGACTGGTGTGACCTGGTCGCGCAATACCTGCTCGGGATCACTTACATACTTGTAGTGCGTGATGACGTGCAATACGTAACTGAGCGCAACGCCCAGCACGATGGCACCGATGCCGAGAGCCAGGAGGGAGAACTGCCCCTTGATGAAATACATCATGGAGAGGCCGAACAACGTTCCGAAAGCTACCGGCAGAAGCAGGAGCGGGATGGTGTTCCAGTTGCGGAAACAGATGAAGATGAAGATCAACACCACGATGAGCGAACCGACGATGGTGGTGCGCAAATCGGCCTTGGTCTGCCAACTGTTGTAGGCTCCGCGTGCAGGGCTGCCGTGGTAGCAGACCTTGACCTGTGTACCCGTGGGGGAGGTCTGTGGAACGTCGCCCGATGTACCCCAGTAACGCTGCTGCATGTCGTTCAGTATCGAGAAGAGCTTGGCGCCCTTACCGGTATTGGTCGCAGAGAAGCGTGGGGTAAGGAAGACCAACAGCACTGTGGTGTCGGGCACGAAGAAGTGGCCATTGACCACCTTGAACTGGCCGCCCATACCGCCGGCTACCGACTTGAGTTGGTCACCCAGCACGGTGCGCAGACCGAGTGGGTCGGAGGCTATCAGTTCGGGCATCAATTGGCCGATGGGGCTGAGCAACTGCTCGCGGTTCTGTGCCATCTGCCAGTCCATGTGCTCGGCGCTGAACAGCGTGTCGAACGATGCATAGGCGGATGTATCAATGAAACAGGGCAGTTGAGCCTGCATGTAGTCCACCGCGTCGAAGAGGATGTCTTCCATCTGCAGTTGGGCAAAGATGTCTTCGAGCAATGTGTCGCCACGCTGCTTCAGACTATCGAGCCTAACCTCCAGTTCGGATACGAAGCGGTCACTCACGGCGATGAGTGAGTCGCAACGCTCTTCGGCCGACATCTCGGGACTCGCTTCAAACACGAGGAAAGTCTTGTCCTTGATGCGCAGGTCGGCAAAAGCCAGTTTGGTCGAACCGTCTTCATTCTTGGATGACGGCAAAAGCTTGGATATATCCTCCTCCAGGTGTATCTGGCTGGCAAAGTAGCCCAATACGCCGAATAAAGATATCATCAGTGCCCAATAGAAGACACGATGCCGCCTGAAGAAGTGATAAATCGATATACAGAGGTTAGTCATTGCAAAAGTCTTAGATTAGCAGATAACCAAGAGGCCCTTCAGCTCCATGTATGAGCGCTCGGCGTCGGCTATCGTTGCTATTATGTTATACTGGTCGGTGCCCTCGATGCGGGCTACCGTGACACGGACATCTACCTCAGGACAGATGCTGGGCGATGCTACGGCCGTGAGACGGCACTGCTTGATGGTGTCAATGCGCAGGTCCTGTCCTGTCAGCATCTCGGCGCACTCGCGTATCATCTCGATATTGCATACGCCAGGTGAGACAGGTTTGCCTGGGAAGTGGCCGCGATACACATCGCAGTCGGTCTTGAGTCGGCACAGATAGACAGCCTCGTTGGCATTGAGGTGCTCCTCGTGCTTTACTTCGAAATACTTATCTTTGAGTAACATAAGCTATTATTCTACAAAAATCTTCATCTGTGTATCAGCCACCAGGGTATCGCCGCAACGGGTCTCGCCCGTCATCAGCGTCACGCCATTGACCTCGGCTCCGAGCGTCACGGTCGTAGTCAGGGTGTCGCCCACGGCAGGGCGCAGGTAGCAATGGAACTTCTTGACCTCGCCGATGTACCCGATGGGCAATGGCTGGCCTGCCAATAGAGCCAAGTGACCCTTGAAGGCCGATGCAGACTGGGCAATGTGCTCAATCAGTCCAGGTTCGGCCATACGGCCATCCTCCTCGATGAAGTAATTCCGCTCCGTGACAGTCAGTCCGGTATGTGCCGTGTCGCCCTCGGCATCGTATATGGCATCGACCATCACGATGGGGTCGCGCTGAGGCATGAGCTTGAAGATTTGTTCGTCCATATAAAGCATATCAACAAGAAAAATCAGAGTGTTCCGAAATCGGTCGCCATTTAAATAGCGACAATGGACAATGCACATTTTTCCCTATGCATCGTCCATTGATATAGTTGGTTACAATCAAGCCTGATGGCTCTCGATGTAGTTGTAAAGATCCTCGAAGGTCTTTACAGTAGGCAGATCGGCTGCAGGGATCTTGACCTTGAAAGTGTGCTCGATGACAGCAACCAGGTCAACCAGGCTCAAACTGTCCAGTTCCAGTGCGTCCTTGATGACTGCATCTGGGGTGATCTCGCTCTCTTCTACCTCAAACTCTTCGGCGAGAAGTGGATTTACCTTCTCAATGATTTCTTCTTTTGTCATTGTAACAATTATAAATGTTTGATAATATTTCGTTTCTTTCTGGGCACTGCGATTATTTGTTTTCTTACTGCAATCGCGTTTTGTGGCTCAGTCTTAGTCTTTGTAGTCCTTGACGATCAACGTAGAGTTGGTGCCACCGAAGCCAAATGAATTGCTCAGGAACATATCGAAATGTGCCTCCTGGGTCTTGGCTATGATGTTGATGCTGGCAGTCTCCTCGTCTGGGTTCTCGAAGTTGAGCGAACCTGCAATGAAGTTGTTCTTCATCATCAGGATGCTGTAGATTGCCTCGCTGGCACCTGCCATCCACATCTCGTGGCCGGTCTGACCCTTGGTCGATGTAACAGGAACCTTGTAGTCGCCGAATACGTTGGCAATGGCCAAAGCCTCGCGACCATCACCTGCGTGGGTCGAAGTGGCGTGGGCATTGACATAACCAATCTCGTGAATGTCGATGCCGGCATGCTCGATGGCCAGCTCCAGTGAACGCTGTGGTCCAGCTACGTTAGGGGTCGAGATGTGGTCGCCGTTGCCCGAGAAGCCCCAACCGATGATCTCGGCAATAGGCTTGGCACCGCGTGCCAGAGCATGATCCAGACTCTCGATGATCAGGGTAGCAGCGCCACCGCCAGGAACGAGACCGTCACGGTCACGGTCGAATGGACGACTTGCCTTGGTAGGTTCATCCTCGCGAGTAGAGAAGGCCTGAATGCCGTCGAACGAACCGACGCACTCGAGGTTGACCTCCTGTGCACCACCGGCTACGATGCAGTCCTGCAGACCATCACGGATCAGCAACCAGGCCAAGCCCAGTGCGTGACTGCCTGATGCGCAGGCGCCCGAAGTGGTCAGGTTGATGCCACGCAGGCGGAACAAGGTGGCGAGGTTCATCGTCACGGTCGAGTTCATCGACTGGAAGATGCTGCCCGAGCCGCAAGCGGCCGTATCCTTGTATTCATATATCTTTGAAACTGCCTTGTAAGTAGCCTGAGCAACTGAATCGTTGCCGAAGAGCAGACCTACTTCGTTGGCGTCGAGATAATCCTGGTCGATGCCAGCCTGTTCGAGGGCTTGGCGAGTGGACATATATGCATACTGGGCCTCTTCGGGCATAAACTGTCGCTGGTTGCGAGGGATAAGTTTTTTCAGATCAGGCATTTCTACTTTCGAAGTCAGCGCTGAACGGAACCCGAGGTCCTTGCGTGCCTGGTCGAACACAATACCAGATTTGCCATTATAGAGAGCATCCTTGACTGACTCGAGATCTGTACCCAAGCAAGACCAGATACCCATACCTGTAATAACTACTCTTTTATTATTCATATCGATTATAGACATTAATTGCGGTGCAAAGGTAATCATAATTTTTGAATTATCCTTGTTTTCGGGCAAAATTTAAGTGCTTTTTGGATAAAAGTGGTATTTTTTTCAACGAAAACTATCGAATTTATAAAGTTTGTTTGGCATTTTCAAAAAAAGACAGTATCTTTGCACCTGCTTAATAATCATTGGGGCTGACTGGCTTTGACAGCGAGATGAGCCTTTGTGTAAGCATGCAGTGAGACGTCACCTATCACTTTAATCCATGATGGCGAAATATAATTGGCGAGAATAACTACGCTCTTGCTGCCTAATCGAAGTACAGTAGATTACTGGCTTAATCTCCGCTCAAGGTAGTGGAGACAAGACATCACCCCAAGGTCGTAATCCCGAGACTGAGGATCCGGTGGTGCAGATAAATCGGGAATAGTTTGTGAGTTGCCTCGAACCGCAAATGAAACTTTAGAGGCTAAGGAGTGGCTTGGTGGTCCGGGTCTTGGCTGCTCCCGACAATCAAGGCCGGAATAAGCATGTAGAAAGCGCAGATGTTCCCCGTTTGGACGAGGGTTCGAACCCCTCCAGCTCCACAAAGATGGAGTGGGTGATTTTGAAAAAAATAACCCCTCCAGCTCCACAAAGATGGAGCGGGTGATTTTGGAAAAATAACCCCTCCAGCTCCACAAAGAGAAAGTAATAGAAGTGACCTTCCGGTATGGATTGGGTCACTTTTTTTCTTGTGATTGGATCCTGTCTATTTTCTTGTTTCGGGGCGATTCTGATTGCATTATGACATGATGGTAAGAGTAATAGGAATATAATACCCTCATAGTACCTGCATAGTACATGGACTGGTCGTGCACGAGATGCCGATTTGCCATGAAATAGACAGTTATGGTTACCTTATGCTATTTTCTTTCGGTGTATGTCGTGATGTCAGCAGGGCTTTCTTTCTCGATTTTATCGAGTGTGTCGTGAAGAATTTCTTGCCTCAGGGAGGTGAGCCAGTCGGAGAATGCTACTGTGTCGAAAGCGTATGTCCTGTTGAGTTCGTATTCGTTAGGTGACCACGTGGAGATGGGCGACTCGTTGTGCTGTATCAATGCCTCCAGTTTGTCCAGGGCCTTATAGATCTTGGCTTCGATAGTCTTCTGTTCGTTCATTTCGGTATAGAGATCGAGCATCATTGATGCGATGTTTTCGGGCAATGAGTGAACCCATTCCGTCAGCAGGGAGTCTTCCGTCTCGCGGTCCTGGGACGTTTTGATGAACGTCGGGATGTCGCCTGTGAAGCATTCTCCCAGATCGTGGATGATGCACATGCTAACTATGCGGTTGCTATCTGCATCGGGAAAGGTGTCTCGGAGCAACAGGGCCATCAGTGATATGCGCCAGCTGTGTTCTGCCACGCTTTCGGTGCGTCCTTGTGATGTGGTACAATGTCGAGGGGTGTCCTTGAGCCGTTCAGCTACGTGTAGGATGTCCAATAGTTCTCTGGGTGTCATGTCGGTCGATGGATTGTGGGGAATTGAGAAGTGAGGTCCAATGTTTGGGGATTGTCTCAGAAAAGCAAATGGAATGTTAAAAACAATAAGACGTGCACTGGGGTTGACCCTCTGTGCACGTCTTTTTACCGTTACTATTTGGTATGAGGCCGAAGCTTATCGACGGAGACCGAGCTCCTTGATGATAGCACGGTAACGGTTGATGTCCTTCTCTGCGAGGTAGTCGAGCATACGACGACGCTTACCTACCAGCATCTTCATCGAACGGCTGGTGGCAAAATCCTTGTGGTTGTTGCGCAGGTGATCGGTGAGGTGAGCGATGCGGAAAGAGAAGAGAGCGATCTGTGACTCGGCAGAACCGGTGTCGGTAGCGCCCTTACCATACTTTGCGAAGATTTCAGCCTTCTTAGCAGAATCCAAATACATAATTGTAAATAAAATTAAAAAGTTAATAATCGAGGTCGAGCTTTCACTCTTCCAAATTAAGTCGATGATTTTGAGCCGAAACTCTTGTCATTCTAGCTCGTAAAAGCGCGGCAAAGATAGCACTTTTGTTGTTAACAACCAAATTTTTACTTATAAATATTCAATTTTGTCCCCACTTTTTTGCATTTCTTGTCGAAATATGCTAACTTTGCCGCGCAAAAAGAAATAAGTTAGTAATTATGTCTGAACCAAAACTGACCTACTCTTCGGCCATTAGCGAACTCGAGGAGATAGTCGCCAAGATGCAGAGCCCACAGTGTGAGGTGGACCAGTTGTGCGACCTCACCCGCCGTGCCACGGTGCTGTTGCGTTTCTGCCGTACCAAGTTGACCGAGACGGATCAGGACTTGGTCAAACTGTTGGATAATATCGATTAGAATTTTATGAGTAAACCTGTAGTGGTGCGTTTTGCACCTTCGCCCACCGGACCGCTTCACATCGGCGGCGTCCGCACTTGTCTTTACAACTATCTCTTTGCCCGTCAGCACGGCGGCAAGCTTCTCTTCCGCATCGAGGATACGGACAGCCAGCGTTTCGTGCCCGGTGCCGAACAATATATCCTCGACTCATTCAAGTGGCTCGGCATTACGTTCGATGAGGGCGTCTCGTTCGGAGGCGACCATGGTCCATACCGTCAGTCGGAGCGTCGCGAAATATACAAGCAGTATGTGCAGGTCCTGCTCGATGCAGGCCGTGCCTACTATGCTTTCGATACCAAGGAGGAACTGGATGCTGCCCGCGAGGCAACCCCCAATTTCCAGTACGATGCCTCGACCCGTGGCCGTATGCGCAACTCCATCAGCCTCGGCATGGAGCAGGCCAAGAGCCTCATTGCTGAGGGTGCCCCTTATGTGGTGCGATTCCTGATAGAGCCAGGTGAGGAGGTAGTGGTCAATGACTTGATTCGCGGTGAGGTGAAGATCAATTCGTCTATCCTCGATGACAAGGTGCTCTACAAGAGTGCCGACCAGTTGCCTACTTATCATTTGGCCAATATCGTCGATGACCACCTGATGGAGGTCACTCACGTCATCCGTGGTGAGGAGTGGTTGCCATCTTCTCCATTGCACGTGTTGCTCTACCGTGCATTCGGTTGGGAGGCACCGCGGTTCGCCCACCTGCCATTGCTGCTCGCTCCCGAGGGCAACGGCAAGCTCTCCAAGCGTGATGGCGACAAGTATGGTTTCCCTGTCTTCCCATTGCAGTGGAACGTTCCCGGCACGGATACGACCTATTCGGGTTACCGCGAGTCGGGCTATCTTCCCGAGGCTGTGGTCAATTTCCTGGCTCTGCTGGGCTGGAATCCAGGCAACGATCAGGACATCATGACCATCGACGAGATGATCCAGCTCTTCGACCTCTCCAAGTGTTCCAAGAATGGTGCGCACTTCGACATCAAGCGTCTCCTGTGGTTCAATCACCACTACCTCCAGCAGTGTGATGAACAGGTGTTGTGCGATGCCCTGCGTGAGCAGGTCGTGGCTCATGGCGCCGACCCCAAGTCCGACGAGTATGTACATACGGTCGTCTCGCTCATGAAGGAGCGCATCAATCTCCCCTCTGAACTGTGGGAGCAGTGTAACTTCTTCTTTGCCGCACCGACGGAGTTCAACGAGAAGTCGCTCAAGAAATGGTGGAAGCCCGAGGCTCCTCAGTACGTCAGCGAACTCTGTGACTTCCTCGAGGCTCAGCCAGATTGGAACGGCGAGACCCTCGAGCCTAAGGTCATGGACTGGATTGCCAGCAAGGAGTACAAGACCGGTGCCGTCATGAATGCCTTCCGCGTCACCCTCGTGGGCGAGGCCCGCGGTCCTCAGATTTTCGCCATTACCGACCAGCTGGGTCGTGAGGAGTCCCTCCGTCGTGCCCGTCATGCCATTCAGGTTTTGGCTAAATAAATCGTTGGCCCAATGAATATATTCTATCAGTTAGGCACGCGAGCCTATTTCACAGGCATCGCGCTTGCCTCTGCTTTCGGTCATCGCAAGGCCCGTCAGATGCAGCAGGGCCGACGCGACTGGGCGGCTCGTCTGGAGCAGTCCATGCGTCCGTTGCAGGGACGACGGGTCATCTGGTTCCATGCTGCCAGCCTGGGCGAGTTCGAGCAGGGTCGTCCCCTCATTGAGGCGCTCCGGGTCAGTCATCCGGAGTATGCCATTGTCCAGACCTTCTTCAGCCCTTCGGGTTACGAGGTGCGCAAGGGGTATAAGGGCGCTGACGTTGTCTGCTATTTGCCCTACGACCGTCCTGCAGACTGTCGTCGTTTCCTCGACTTGGTACATCCAGACCATGCTATCTTTGTCAAGTACGAGTTCTGGGCCAATATACTCGAGGAGCTGCACCGTCGTCAGGTGCCTACCTATCTTGTTTCGGGCATCTTCCGTCGTCGCCAGGCATTCTTCCGTTGGTATGGGTCGATGCTCCGTCCTGTGTTGCGGTGCTTCACGCATCTCTTCGTGCAGGACGAGGAGTCCCGTCAGCTCTTGGCCGGCATTGGCGTGACCAATGTCACCATCTGCGGCGATACCCGTTTCGACCGTGTCATCGCCATCCAGCAGCAGGCCAAGCCTTTCCCGTGGGCAGCACAGTTTGCTGAGGGAGCATCGTTCGTACTCGTGGCAGGGTCATCGTGGCCCAAGGATGAGGACATCATCATCGACCATTTCAACCGTCATCCCGAGATGAAGCTCATCATTGCTCCTCACGAGATTCACGATGCCCACGTCCAGCAGATACTCTCCAAGTTACAGCGTCCCTGCCTGTGTTACTCCGAGTTGCGCCGTCAGTGGGAGGAGGGCCGATTGCCCGAAGGACAGTTGCCTGCCGGTCCCGTCGATTGTCTGGTCATTGATGCCATCGGTTTCCTGTCGGGCATCTATCGGTATGGCCACGCTGCCTACATCGGTGGCGGCTTTGGTGTCGGCATCCACAATACGCTCGAGGCTGCTGTCTATGGCATCCCCGTGGTATTCGGTCCCAATCATCAGGCGTTCCGCGAGGCGCTCGGTCTCATTGCTGCACAGGGTGGTTTCGCCATCTCCGATGCTGCCACCTACGACGCCGTTATGTCTCGTTTCATGACCGATTCTGCCGCCCTTCATGAGGCTGGTGACCGTGCCGGTGCCTATGTGCGTGACAACAGTGGAGCGACCGACACCATCTTCTCAGCTGTGTTCGGGCGTTGAATATCAATATAATAATATGATAGCGGGGTCGCAAGTTCATGCTTGCGACCCCGCTAAGTTTTTTCCCTTTGTCAATTTATGCCCGTGATTGCCCTAAAATTCCTTATTTTATGGGTCAAAATCAATTTTGTTTGCTGATAGCGAATAAAAATTGCTGATTTTGTTTGCTGATAGCGAATAAAAATAAAGGATTAGCCCAGATTATTCTTCCGAATGTTTATATTCCCTTATAGCAATGTTCTCCCATTCTTATTAATTCCTCAATGTGGAGGTATTCTCTCAATTCTCAAATTCTTGAGTTTTTTGTCCCCAGTATGAAATGAAGAACGGCGATGGGCTCAATGCCCCTCGCCGTCTGAATTCAATATGTCTTGATTGTTATAGAGCCTTCGTTGATGGAGTCGAGAGCCAGACTGAGCTGCCGCAAGCCCCGTACCGAAGTATCACTTTACACAATGCCCTGTGCCATCATAGCCCTGGCCACCTTCATGAAGCCGGCTATGTTGGCGCCCTTGACGTAGTTGACGTATCCGTCAGGCTCCGTGCCGTACTTGACACATTGCTCGTGGATATTGTGCATGATGTTGTGCAGTTGCTTGTCCACCTCTTCGGCAGTCCAGCTCATGTGCATGGCGTTCTGGGTCATCTCCAGGCCCGATGTAGCTACGCCGCCGGCATTGACCGCCTTGCCTGGAGCATAAATCAGTTTGTGAGCGATGAAGGCTTCGATGGCTTCGGGGGTGCAACCCATGTTGCTTATCTCGCCTATGCAGATACATCCGTTGGCAATCAGGGCGTGTGCATCCTCTCCGTTCAGTTCGTTCTGGGTGGCGCAGGGCAGGGCGATGTCGCACTTGACCTCCCATGGGCGTTTGCCGGGGACGAAGGTACTGCCTGCAAACCGGTCTGCGTATGGTTGGCAGATGTCGTTGCCCGATGCGCGGAGTTCGAGCATATAGTCAATCTTCTCGTCGTCGAGTCCGTTCGGGTCATATATATATCCGTCTGGTCCGCTGATGGTGATGACCTTGGCGCCCAGCTGAGTGGCTTTCTTGGCGGCGCCCCATGCCACGTTGCCGAATCCGCTGATGGCAACCGTCTTGCCCTCTATGCTGTGGCGGTGCGTCTGCAGCATCTCGTTGACGAAGTACAGACCGCCGAATCCAGTGGCCTCTGGGCGTATCAGACTGCCGCCGAAGTCCAGTCCCTTGCCCGTTATGACTCCGCTCCAGTCGCGAGTCAGTTTCTTGTATTCGCCGAACAGGTAACCCACCTCCTTGGCACCTACGCCGATGTCGCCGGCAGGTACATCTATCTCGGGACCGATGTAACGGTACAGCTCGCTCATGAAGGCCTGGCAGAAGCGCATTATCTCGCCGTCGCTCTTACCCTTAGGGCTGAAGTCCGATCCGCCTTTGCCGCCACCCATGGGCAGGGTAGTGAGTGCGTTCTTGAACGTCTGCTCGAAGCCGAGGAACTTCAGTATGCTCAGGTTGACCGATGCGTTGAACCTCAATCCTCCTTTATATGGGCCGATGGCGCTGTTGAACTGTACGCGGTATCCGATGTTCACCTGCACCTCGCCCTTGTCATCGACCCACGGTACGCGGAACGTTATGATACGTTCTGGTTCTACGAGCCGTTCTATGATCTTGGCACGCTCAAATTCCGGATGCTGGTTATAGACATCTTCGATGGATAGTAAAACGACCTTGACTGCTTGTAAGTACTCCTTCTCGCCTGGATGTTTCAACTCCAGGTTGCTCATAATTTTCTCGATAATCATAACGTTAAATCATTTGGGTTTGGAGAATGGCTACTATGGGCCATTCGCTGTTGTTTTGTAAGATAAATATGTTTATTCTTGTTATTTTTATGCAAAAGTAGAGTGAAAATCCCAATAATTAGCCATCTCTGGTGACATTTTGTCAAAACTAAGGTCGTTATATCTCTGTTTGCCAATAGCAGATAGCAAAATACATCTCCTTGGAGCTTTTTTACCATGAATTTTCTCGAATGGAACATGCGTTTTCCCTGACTGAATTTGCTCCCTCTTGTCGATGTTTTTTTATGTTCTCCATTAATAATAATTAATCAACCTCCACCGAAGGACTTACCTAAATACAACTGGAGCTTGCAAAATGTTGAGATAGACCCCTTTTTATTGCAATTATAGCATAGTATTTTGTAATGCGTAAGATGAAAATGTATGAAAAATTAGGCTGTTATGGATTGGAAAATAGGAAAAAGTGTAATTTTTTTGATGCTCATTTGTTGGAAAAAGTGTAATTTTGCAATAGTAAAAACTAAATAAAAGTGTAATTCAACGTTCAGATATTATTATTTACTGTCGATAAAGATGAAAAAAGTTATCTTGACATTATGCTTTTTGATGCAATTTATGTTTGTGGCTTCAGCTCAAGAGGCCACAAACATAGTTGGTTTATAAATAATTTGTCAGAATGAACAAAACTCAAACCCTTTTGTGTCGGGAGAGCTATTCTAAGAATAGTTCTTTTACTTGTTGCAAATTTGTTTGTTTAACAACAAATCTCCACAGTTCTGGTACACTTCGTCAAAGATTTCCTGGCATCGTTTTGGGTTCATCTTGATATTGGTACCAACTGTGATGAAATCTTTCAAGGTAGGGTAACCAGTCTGATTGACAGATGTAGCATGTTGACCATTATAGCCTTCTGTGCAGAGCGTCAGGTCGTAAGCTGGAGCCAGATGCCACACGTATTTTCCGTTGACATCCTTTTGCACCAGGAAACTGAAGTTCTTGCAGTGGTCGTCCTTATTATCAGTGAGGTAGTTGAATACCATACGGCGATACATTTCTTCCACGTATTTGGGGCTTTTGGTCAGATACCCAGTTAATGCCAACAAGTTACTGTAATCGAGTACGGGCTCAGAGAGGGAGAGACAGAGCAGGCCTCCGGCTGTGGCGGTATGGATTCGTTCTCCCTCTGAAGTTAAATCAAAACGACGAGTGGCAAAATACTTTCCGTTTATTAACTTGAAATCAGGAACGTCAATGCCGCATTTTCTGGCAACCTCATTATAGTGGTATTCCTGCCGCCCCATATCCTTTGGATCATAAGTATGCCGGAACTTGACAAGCCAATGGCCTTCCTCATCTGAAAATATAGCTTTTGGACGACATCCTCCGCTATTTCCGCTATTATAGAGCAAAAGACCTGCGTCAGAATCTTGCTGCTCTTTTAGAACTTCCAGAGCTTTTTCCTGAAGTAAATCAAAATCTTTAATTCCAACTTCCTCGGCGATAATGGTCTGGGGCTCATAAGTCAATGCGCCCATACCTTTGCTGCCCACGATGCTGAGTCGGTCGATGGCAGAAAGATTTCTATCATCAATACCTTCGCGTAGCAAGGCTTTGTGCAGAAGATATCGGCCATAGCCATCGGGCAGACTGTCCTCGAAGATTCCGAAATTGCCGTACAGTGGTGTAGGTTTTGCAAGGAAGAGTCCGCTCTTCAACGGCAACTCCAATGGCGAGATACTGAATCCTTCGGCAATCCATTGAGAATCATACTCAAAAGCCAGTCGCTTGTCGTCAGGAGTAAGCGATAAAATACCCACTACCTTATTGTGATACTTTACGGTCAACCTGTCTATTTTATTCATGATTCCTATATTTTATTTTTGAGTCTTGTAGGCTCTAGTCTTACCTTTGTTTTTGCGGATTTGAGTCAGTTCTTCCATGGTGGAATACTTCGGCTCAGCAAAAATGCTTTTTACTTCTGATGTGTAGTCCATAGACATAGCGAGGCAGATAAGGTTCTTCAGGGAAATGAGACCTTTCTGCTCAAATCTGATGATGTTACTTAACGCCACCCCAGACTTCTCTGCCACCTGTTCACGTGTCAGATTCTTCTCGATACGACGTTTACGGAAGTCATCTGCCAAAGCCTTGGCAATGTCGTCTGCATTGTCAAGTGTATAGTCGTTTAATAGTGATAATATATTATCCATAAAACATTTAAACTTATACTTATTGCCAATATGTTGTCAGTTGCAAAGTTACTAATTATTCTTGTAATTCATTCATTTTTATGCGAAAAATGAAATGTGTGATAGCTGTTTTAACTGTTTTTGCAAGTTTCGCAGTGCAAATCTGATTCCTATAATAAGTAGTCATTCAAAATTATTTTTATACATCAAGTAGTATCGTTCAAGAAACTATCTTTTTCATTCTTGGGCGCATCTTTCGGCTTTTCGCTCGGTCACAATGTAACATTGTTGGACACTCTATCAATGTCATGCTTGCAGCTGCCGCATTTAACTTCAAAAGAGCCATGAGAGTTCTTTTGTGCCTTATTGAAAGGCTTGCCATTATTCGGATTTGGGATCAAATGAGACTCAACAAGCAGTCTTTGTGCCCAGCAA
>JAILKE010000055.1 GCA_024694125.1 Bacteroidales bacterium | reverse complement strand
GGCGAAGTTGATAGCCTTCTCGTAGAACTTCTCGTCGCTCAACATACCATACTGGATGAAGATCTTGAGGTCATCCCACTTCTCCTCGTACTTGGTACGGTCCTCGTTGAATATCTCCTGGAGACGGTCAGCGACCTTCTTAGTAATGTAGCCACTGATCTTCTTGACGTTCTGGTCGCTCTGCAAGTAGCTGCGGCTTACGTTCAACGGAATGTCTGGACTGTCGATCACACCGTGCAACAACATCATGAACTCTGGTACAACACCCTCGACTTGATCGGTTACGAACACCTGGTTGCAGAAGAGCTGAATCTTGTCACGACGGAACTCGTTGTTCTCAATCTTAGGGAAGTAGAGCACACCTGTCAGGTGGAATGGGAAATCGACATTCAGGTGAATCCAGAACAAAGGATCTGGAGCCATTGGATAGAGATCGTGATAGAACTTCAGGTAGTCCTCGTCCTTCAGGTCAGCAGGAGCCTTGACCCACAGTGGCTGAGTCTCGTTGATCTGGTTATCCTCCTCGGTCTCAACCTCCTTACCATCTTTCCATTCGGTCTTCTTACCGAATACGACTGGGATAGGCAGATACTTACAGTATTTCTTCAACAGATTCTCGATGGTGTACTTCAAGGTCATGTTGGCCTTGTTCTCATCGTCCAGATAGAGGATGATGTCGGTACCGCGTTCAGCCTTGTCACAGGCATCCATCGTGAAGTCTGGATTGCCTTCGCAGCTCCACATGGTAGCAGGCTCGTCCTTGTAGCTCTTAGAACGGATCTCGACCTTCTTCGATACCATGAAGGCTGAATAGAAGCCCAGTCCGAAGTGACCGATGATCGATGCACCGTCCTTCTTATATTTATCCAGGAACTCTGTTGCGCCCGAGAAGGCAATCTGGTTAATGTACTTGTCAATCTCCTCGGCAGTCATACCAATACCGTTATCACTCACGGTCAGTGTACCAGCCTCGGCATCAATGCTCACGCGCACCTTGAGGTCATCGGTATTGCCATTGAACTCACCGGCACGAGCCAGAGTCTTGAGTTTCTGAGTTGCATCGACTGCGTTGCTGACCAACTCGCGCAGGAAGATTTCATGATCAGAGTACAAAAATTTCTTAATGACAGGGAAAATGTTTTCCGAGGTCACATTGATAGAACCAGTTTTCATAGAGTCTATATTTTTTAATTTGCTTATTATTATACATTTTACAGGTCACAACGACCTACGTTTCTTTCACCGAACACAACAAATACAAAAGGTGTGCCAATCCTATATGCAATGCCAATTTGTCAAACTGTTTGCCATTTTTTCAGTCATTTTATGTTAACAACTGTTAAATTATGCAACATACAATCTATTGCACAAAAAAGTTTTCCTAAAAAAGTTTGGTAGAACTGTAAAAATGTCTTAACTTTGCATCACCTTAAATGACATAACTATGATAACACGATACCTTAAAAATTAACATTTAATAGACATTTGGGTTTGCCTTAAATCTTATACCTGAAAAGCCGCGATTCAGACAACAAGTGTTGTACTAATCGTAATGTCAAATGTTGATAACCTTTCCAATATAATTATATATATGGGTCTGTCGATTAGACAGACCCTCTTTTTTTGTGCAATAAAGGAAGAAAGGGGAAATAATACTACAAAAAACATAACTCCATAAAAGCCTTCCCAAACCGCCCGCGGGATTGAGTCATTCAACGGATATACATATAACTGCTCTTATATATAATAATCCCCTCTACTGAAATTAATGGAGGGGATTATCGTATCTGGAGTCAATCCTTAATATAGTCAAGGATCTGCTCGGCGTGAATCTTTGTCTTGATTTCCTTGGGAGTGAAGATTTTCTCGACGATACCCTCTTCATTCACCAGGAACGTTGTACGCAGTGTACCGACTGTTCGGCGACCACAGGCTACCTTCTCGCCCCAGGCTCCCAATTGCTGCAGCAGTTCGGTACTGGTATCAGCTATGAGCGGGAACTGCAGGTCATTGTTGGCGGCGAACTTCTGCTGCGCCTCCTGCTTGTCCTTGCTCACTCCAATGATGGAGTATCCTGCTGCCTCCAGTTCTGCCTTATGCGCCTGAAGCGAACATGCCTCGGCTGTGCAACCGGAAGTATTTGCCTTCGGATAACTGTACAACACTAATTTTCGGCCACGATAATCGCTGGCTTTTATCTCTTTGCCGTCCTGGTCTATGCCAAGGACCTCCGGAATCTTATCACCTACCTGCATTTATGAAAAAATTAAAAATTAAGAATTAAAAATTAAAAGTTCGCGAGACAAAGACTAAAGGAAATTGATAATTGAAAATTGAAAGTTGAAAATAGAAACCGATTAGCCGATTGCATCGTCCGTTTCACTCGCCATTTTTAATTTTTCATTTTTAACTATTAATTTTCCTCGCTTCCACTTCCTTTAAATCAATATTCCGCTCCTCTCATCAGTTTGATGTTGAAGCAGCGGGGAGCGAGACTCCCTTCGACAGACGAGATACGGACAACGCCGTCCGAGGCATCGCGCAGATGGCGAGGCGAGAGCAGGAACTGTTTCTCGAAGAACTTATCCTGGTCGAAGTCGCGGCTACTGACCGTATAGATAGTGACAGGTTCGTCATTGACCGAGATAAGACAACTGCGGCCCTTGTCAATGACCGAGAAGCGGACAGTCAGCACAATCTTGACCCCATGCGCCATCGATTCAGAAGCCTGACGCGCACGCAGCGTGTATTCGAACCACTCATTGGGTTGAGCATCGCGGAAAGGCTTTCCATTCAAAGAACCGCGCGAACCAGTCTCACTGATGCGCAGATGGTGTTCGGTTTCGCTGGCAGCCTGCCCCGGAGTGACCTCATCGAAGGTCATAGCATCAGCCTCGAGCAACTTGATCTGCTTGTCATAGAGAGGACTGCGCAACCAGGCATCGCGCGTCTGGTTGTTCCAATAGAGCATATATCGGGCGTGATGCAAGTCGAAGAACGGGCGCACCAGCACATCGGTCCAAAGCGAGCCGGGAGCCGACACATTGGCCTTGAAGAGCATACGTATAGGATCGACCAACACTACACGGTCGAACACCTCCTCCGGCTCACATATCAACATCGGAGACAGCGAGGCACTCGGGAATTTCTCCACCGTCTGGGGCGAGAAGTCGTGCATACCATCGCCACCATACTCGTGCATCAACTTTTCGTAGCGGCGACCCTCAGGATCCGTGTCGGTCGTCTGGGCAGCCAGCACCATCGGACCATAGAGCAGGGCGATGCGGTCGGACACACCGGGACATGCCTCGGTCTGCATACGCATTGGATACACCACCTCGATGACGTCACCCTTGTGCCAGTTCTTGCCACAATAGATGTAGTTGGGTCTGCCCACCCTGCATTGGTCAGGTTTCAGGTTCAATGGCCTGCCGTTCACCTTGACCTGGAATCCTTCGGTTGCCCACGACGGATGGCGCACAGCCAGTTTGAAGGCGCCCGACTTGCGGATGGTGATACAGCTGGACTGGCCGAAGGGGAACTTGGCATATTGTTCCAGCGTAGCGACGTTCGACTCCAGTTTGCTGTCAATGAAGAGATTGACGTACAATGTATCCTGACAGTACGAGTAGATGAACTCGCCATAGCGGCTCTGCGCCTCCATACCACTGCCTGCGCAACACCACATCGCCTCGTTGACCTTGCCGTAGATACGGTACGATTCAGGGCGCATCGGTGTGAAGAAGGCAAATCCACCCGTCGCCGGGTCCATATCGGCCAATACATGATTGAGCACGGCACGTTCATAGTACTCGGCATAGCGCGCCTGGGGAGCATCGGCAAAGAGCGTCTCGGTCAGTTTGAGCATATTGCAAGTGGTGCACAAGTCCGGGCCATCGGCATCCTGCATGAGAGCCTCGGGCTTGGTGGCCGAGACGAAATGACCGCCCACACCGGCGCCACCTATGACGGACATACGGCGTTGCACGAACTCCTCCCAGTACCGCAGTGCACCTCGTCCATAGCGCGTGTCACGCTTCAGCTGATTGATTCGGCCGATGCCCTCGAACATCGCGGCAAAATGGTTGGTGTGCTTCTTGTCCAGGAAGACGTGTCGTTCGTCATTGTTGATATTCTCGATCAATATCTGGTGCGAGAACTTCTGTGCAGCCTTGAGGTAGTCACTGTTGTCAAACATGGCATAGGCATCGGCCAGCACCTCGTTCACGGCGCCAGGTTCCCACTGCAGGATCTGCATCTCCATCACATCTTCGCGGAACATACTCACCACGCTGATGAACCAGTCGCACATCTTGCGGTACATGTCGCGTGCCGTCTGATTGCCGGCATAGAGGTAAGCATCGCGCAGACCGGCGGCAATCTTGTGCTGGCAGTAGAATGGGGTCCAATGCCCGCGTTGGTTATAGACGCGGTAGTCCGACTCAAGCAACGAGGTCCAAATACCATTGTCCGGGATACCGCCCAGGAAGCCCTTCATGCCATCCTTGTTGCTGTCATACATGCGCTGACAGTCGTCCAGCACACGGATAATATAATCGACACGCTCACGCATCTGCGACTGCTGCACCGGATCATGGCACGATGAGCATGCCAATGACAGGGCCGACAGGTAGTGCCCCAACATGTGACCATCCATGGCCAATGCAGGGTTCCATGCGAAACTGGTGAAGGCTGGATGCTCGTGTTCCCACTGGTAATAGGGACTCTTGGAGTCGCGCGTTGCGGCGAGGCCCGACTGACGGACATAGGGTGTGAGCAGCCGGTCCACGTCGTACTCCATCATCGTCCTATAGTTCAACTGCTGGGCACGCAGGAACGGACCATCGAGCAGAGTCACCTGGTCGATGGCGAAACGGGCTGGATAGAACGGTTCACTCCTGGCGGTCTCGCGACCGGTACGCTGAGCGAATGCTTCAGTGCAACCCAGCCATCCCACAAGGATGACCAAACAACAAGTATAACGGGCAATGGTTTTCATAATGTAGAATTGGGCAATTTAGCGGCATCAAGGGTCGAGCGCACATGGGTCAATCGCCCTCGGCTATTGGTGTTATTAAACAGGCGCAACGGCTACCATGGTAGGGTATCGGCACATTTAGTAGTATTTGTTCTGACAGCCGAATCACATTTCACAACTGCCAGGGTGAGTAAATAGTTTTAGAGTTCCGTATAAGGGTTTTACAATAGTAGAAGTGAGGACAAACGAACAATGGTTCGACGGGGTGACAGGCGTCCTGCCTGTCGGGATATTGAGCAGATGCTCATGGAGTCAACGGACGAAACCGTATTCCGGTCACAATGGAAGAACTTGAACAGGCTCAACATCCGTCGGCCAACTCCTGAAATAAAAAAAAGCAGTTAATTATTTAGAATAATCCAATTTCATCGAGTATGCAATGCGCGGCTCACTGCCCCAAGCAGGAGCCCGCATCATCAGTTTCCGCTGATACAGATACGGAAGCCGCAGTTCACAAAGGCGCTCTGCAGACTCTCCTCCGTACGTCCCTCGTCCAGTACGCCGTCCGTCTCCACTTGGTAGGAGTTCATGATGCAATGCTTGCGCACAGAGGGGTTATAATAGACAGTCAGTTGCTGCATCCAACTACCGCCGCGCATGATGAGCGTATCCGTGCTGGCAGCATCCTGAATGCTGCTGGTTGGTTGCGTTCCCGTCGGACAAATCGTGTCGAGTGCCGAGTAATGGTAGTAGCAGTTCGATACCCACTCCGACACATTACCAGTCATATCGTACAGGCCCAGCTCATTGGCCACCTTTTCGCCGCCACAATGCACACCGTAGTTCTCGCCGTACATACCGTTGACGGCAGAATTGCTGCGCACCCATCCTGCCTCCTCATAGTCGTCCGAACCGGCATACTTGTATCCGCGGCTATACTTGCCTCCGCGGGCAGCGCACTCCCATTCAGCCTCGGTAGGCAGACGGAACTGCAGGCCAGTCAGGGCCGAAAGTGAGTCACAGAATTCGACGGCATCCTGATACCATATATTGTAGGCAGCCACATTGTCACCCAGTCCGAAGGGCGAATACCATGCCGAATCGACCTTGACAGGTTCCTGGGCATAGATATAGAAGTGACCACGTGGAGCCTTGTGCATCACAGCCGTCCATTCGCGCTGCGTAATCTCGAACTTGCCGATATAGTATTCGGGCATCGATATCTCGGTCACTGGACCCACCCAGTAGCCGCCATACTTATAGACCACGGCAAAGGCGGTCGTATCGGTCTTCTGCTTGAGCGTATCCAGGAAATGGAATGCGCCTGCCTCGAGCCATGCAGTGTCACGACGCACACGGGTACGGGTCTGTGCCGAATCGGTGTAAACGACGTTGTAGCGGACATGGTAGGCACGACTGTCATCGACCTTGTCATGCCAGATGGTATCGCGGCCGAAACCTGTTCCCGAGTAGTAGTTATATCTCTTGTAGGTCTTGCCCTGCACGCCCATGTGGAAGACGCATGGCTCGACCTGTACCATGTTGTTGATCAGGTTCGATATGACGGCCTGGTCATCGGCCGACACGTCGCTGCGCCACTTGGCTGTTCCGACTGGGAATACAGTCTCCTCGTAACAGACACCCAATGGGGCATCGTCGCACGATACTGCGGTATATAAGGTAGTCAGGAGCAACAGGGCACCTGCCAGACATCTGATATTCTTCATAACAGGCGCAAAGATATATATAATAATTAAACGAAACAAGAATTCAGCTGTTTATTTCATTTTTTTTAACCACAATTGGCGCAAACTGAACAGAACAGCGAGCAAATATACAACCAACAAGCCCATTTTTGAGCAAACTGCCACCCATCCCTGCCAGGGGACGAGGGTCATCAGCCAATAGAGCACTCCTGCCAGGAGGACATATCCGAGGATGGTCTTCATCTCGTACGGAATGGGGTTAATCCGTTGGCCGAAGATGTAGCTGAGCAGCATACAGGTGCCGTAACCGGCAAAGCCAGCCCAGGCACAGGCCATATAGCTGTATTGGGGTATGCCCCAGAAGTTGACCGCCAGCAGCACTACGCACCCGGCGATCGAGAACCATGCGCCGTAGATGGTCTTGTCTATCAGTTTGTACCAGAAGGACAGGTTGAAGTAGATACCCATCATGATCTCGGCTGCCATCACTATAGGCACTACCCGCAGACCGCCTCGGTAATCGGCGTCGATGAAGTACTGTATCCAGTCGAGCAGGGCTACCACAGCCAGCGCTGCTGCCAGCGAGAAGATGACGAACCACTTCATCGCATCGGCATAGTACCGGCGCTTGTCTTCATCGCTGTCCGACGAGGAATTCTTGGCAAAGACGATCGGTTCGTAGGCAAAACGGAACGCCTGCAGTATCATCGCCATTACCATCGCTATGCGGAAGCAGGCTCCATATTCGCCCACCTGTGCCAGTCCGTCTTCGCCTGGCCACACCAGGGGGAAGATCATCTTGTCCGCCACCTGATTGAGCACTCCTGCCACACCCAGCAGCAATATAGGCCAGGAGTACGAGAGCATCTCGCGCAACAACCCACGGTCAAAGTGCCATTCGATGCGGCGCAAGTCGGGCACGAAGAAGAATGTGATAGCCGCCGTGCAACAGAGGTTGACCACGAATACATAGATGACCTCGGTATGGTGCAACACGCCGTAGAACAGGACGTTGAACAGAATATTGAACACGACGAAGATCATCTTGAGCGAGGCGAACTTGATGGCACGTTTCTGGAATCGCAGATAGCAGAAGGGCAACGCCTGTAGGGCATCGAGCGCCGTCACGGTCGCCATAATCGATATGTACTCGGGATGGTCGGCATAGCCCAGCACTCGGCTGAGGGGGCCCAGACAACTCCAGACAATAATCAGGTAGAGCGCCGTCAGCGAACCTATCATTGCCAATCCGGTGCTGAAGACGGTGTCGGGCTTGCGGCCTGGCTGATTGGCGAAACGGAACAATGAGGTCTCCATACCGAACGTCAGTATGGTCAGGCAGAAGGCCGTGAAGGCGTACATCTGCACCGATGCTCCGTAGTCGCCCGTCTCTTTGGGCATGCTGTAGGTGAGCAACGGCACCAATAGGTAGTTCAGGAACCTACCCACGATACTGCTTATTCCGTATATGGCAGTATCTTTCATCAATCCTTTGAAATTAGGCATTGTAAATTTTATAAAGGAAGTGACAAAGTTTTATAAAGGAAGTGACAGAGAATTGACAAGGAAGTGACAAGGACGATACAATCGCAAGACTGTATCAATTATCAATTATCAATTGTCAATTATCAATTGTTTATTGCCTTTAGAACAGCGTCCCTTGCAGCCCATCTGCGCCTTTCATCGGGCGGTGCAGATGTTTGTATGCCAATGGAGTGGCTTCGCGGCCGCGGGGAGTACGTTTGATGAAACCCTCCTTGATCAAATAGGGCTCGAGCACATCCTCCACCGTGCCGGCATCTTCGCCCAGGGCGGTGGCGATGGTGGTCAGACCCACAGGGCCGCCGCCGAACTTGTCAATGATGGTAGTGAGCAGTTTATTATCGACCTCATCCAGGCCATATTGATCCACGCCGAGCGCCTCCAGAGCATGTTTGGCTATGCCGATGTCGATGCGCTGGCCGTCGCCCTTGACCATGGCGAAGTCACGCACGCGACGCAGCAGGGCATTGGCCACACGCGGCGTACCACGACTGCGCAGGGCAATCTCGATGGCAGCCTCCTCCATGATGCTCATGCCCAATATCTGCGCCGAACGGGCGATGATGCCCGCCAGCACCTCGGTATCATAGTACTCCAGGTGCATGTTGATACCGAAACGAGCACGCAACGGTGCTGTGAGCAGACCGCTGCGGGTGGTAGCGCCTATCAGGGTGAAGGGGTTGAGGTCTATCTGTATGCTACGGGCAGCTGGGCCCTTGTCGATCATGATGTCGATGCGGTAGTCCTCCATTGCACGGTACAGGTATTCCTCTACGACAGGGCTCAGGCGGTGAATCTCGTCGATGAACAGCACATCATTCTTGTCCAACGACGTGAGCAGGCCTGCCAGGTCACCCGGCTTGTCCAGCACAGGACCGCTGGTCACCTTGAACCCCACGCCCAGTTCATTGGCGATGATGTTGCTCAATGTCGTCTTGCCTAAGCCCGGAGGGCCGTGAAAGAGCGTATGGTCCAATGCCTCACCGCGCATCCTGGCAGCCGCCACGAATATGCGGAGGTTCTCTATCACTTTCTCCTGGCCCGAGAAGTCGTCGAAAGTCAACGGACGCAATGCCCGTTCGAACTCCTTCTCCTGTGTCTTAGCGCTGTTGGCGCTCCTTATATCGAAATCTGCC
>JAILKE010000041.1 GCA_024694125.1 Bacteroidales bacterium | reverse complement strand
ATCACTACCAGCGAGTCGATACCGTGCTTCTGCATATTCTCGTATGCCTTGGCACGTCCTTCGGGAGTCTGGAACTCCATACTACGAGCCGTCTTGAGTATCGTACCACCACGAGCGATGATATTGCTGACACTCTGAGTCTCGAACTCCGAAATACAATCCTCAATAAGACCTTGATACCCACGACGGATACCATAAACACGCAACCCGGCAAAAATAGCACTACGGGTCACCGCACGAATAGCGGCATTCATTCCCGGGGCATCACCACCGCTGGTGAGCACACCTAAGCTTTTAATCTCTGCCATAACTGAAACATTTATAAGTTAAAACAATGAGTAATTATTTGGTAGGGCAAGCCTGAGACTTACCCTCTTCACACTATTGATGACAAGAAGACAACAACGAACCAACCTCCTCTGCCACCTGTTCCATTTGCCAGCGCGGAGTCGAGGTCGCACCACACACGCCGATGCTCTCGGCTCCGGACAGCATATCGGCGGTCACATCCTGTGGCTGACTCACGAAGTAAGAACGGTCATTGGCCTCCTTGCATACTCCATAGAGCGCCTTGCCGTTGCTCGACTTGCGACCACTTACGAAGAGTACCACGTCATGACGCGAAGCAAACTCCCTCAGGTGAGGTATTCGGTTGGCCACCTGACGGCAAATGGTATCGTAGGTCTGGAGGTCTGCGGGGCAGTGCATCTTACTGGCTATCTCCTCACTGAGTCGTTTGAACTGATCGACCGACATGGTAGTCTGGGAGAAGAGTCTCACGGGACGACTATAGTCAATCTTGTCCAACTCGTTCTCATGCTCCACAACGATTGCCATGTTGTGCGTCTGCCCCACCAGGCCGACCACCTCTGCATGTCCATGCTTGCCGAAGATGACAATCTGAGCTTCGGGCTCGGTCTCGTACATATTACGGATCTTCTTCTGCAGTTTCAATACCACAGGACAGGTAGCATCGACAATCTCTATACCCTGACTGGCCGCCAGTTGGTAGGTAGAAGGCGGTTCTCCATGTGCACGAAGCAGCACCTTGGTATCCCGCAATGTACAAAGATCATCTCGGCTGATGGTCACCAGTCCTTGATCTTCAAGTCGCTTCACCTCAACGCTGTTATGCACAATGTCACCCAGGCAATACAGACTCGATCGAGTCTGCAATTCACCTTCGGCCTTGCGTATGGCACTAACCACACCGGGACAGAACCCAGATTCTTTATCTACCTCTATGTTCATATCAAGTCACTCCTCTGTCATCTCCTTTATTATTCTTCAATTCTCTCCTTCGCCCATTTCATGACAAGCTGGTTCTGCTCTTCGATAGTCATGTTGCTGTTATCGAGCAACAACGCATCCGGAGCCTGAACCAGAGGCGTCACCTCGCGATGAGAATCGATGTAGTCCCGCTCCTCGATGTTGCGCTGGACCTCCTCGAGCGTCAACACAGTATCACCCTTGGCCTGCAATTCGGCCAATCGGCGCTGTGCACGCACCAATGACGATGCAGTCACAAAGACTTTCAACTCGGCATTTGGGAAAACTACAGTTCCGATATCTCGGCCATCCATTACAATACCGCCATTCACACCCATCTGCTGCTGGCAAGCTACCAGATGCTTGCGGACAAAACCCAAAGCTGCAATCGGACTGACACACGAAGAGACGCGCATCTGGCGTATCTCCTGTTCGACGCACTCACCGTTCAAGTAAGTGACCACCTTGCCATCCTCCTGTTTCTGCACAATCTGAATATCGGGCAGAGCCTGCTGCAGGCCATCCTGATTGATCTGTTTGCTTGATTCGTCCATCAATCCATGCTGCAGGGCATAGAGTGTCACGGCACGGTACATTGCTCCGGTATCGACATATAGATATCCCAATGTCTGGGCCAACTGACGGGCCATAGTACTCTTGCCACACGAAGAGTGGCCATCGAAAGCTATCGTTATCTTTTTCATTATAATCTTATTTTGCAAATATATCCAATCAATAAAACAACGTTTCAGAACTTATATCCGAGACCGATGAGCAGTGAACCTTCGGCGGCATTGTAACTGGCATAACTGGCCTGGACACTCAACCGCTTCACATTGAAGCCTGCTCCCAGCGACACACCACGTAGGAAACCGCCATCCCCGGAGAACTCCCGTTGGCGACGCAGGCTGTAGGCCGCCGCCAAATAGAACTGGTCGGAGGCAATCCACTCCACACCCCACAACAAGTGATTGAGCAACTGTTCTGCATTGCTCCACTCGCACACCTGACCCGAGGCATCGACATAATCCTTGTCCCAGTCGAACAGGTCTGTAGCAGTAAGCGTAAAGCAGAATGGCAGATGCTCCACCTCCTTGGTTATGCCGAAGGAAAGTTGGGTGGGCAGGTTGACCTTGCGGTCTTCGAGGCTCTTGAGTTGTCCACCCAGATTGGACAACACTGCCGAAAAACTACGCCCCGAACCCTCGTTATAATAGTTGATTCCCACATCTACCCCGAGGGCGAATGCCGTGTTCACCTCATATTTAGTATATACCGCGCGCACGGAGGCACCGACTTGCCATCGGTCGGACAACGGATACCCCACGCCATAGTGCATCGCTATATCCTTGGCCGAAAAACTGCCCGTAGCATTGCCATCAGCATCGTAACCGCTGAAGTCGCCATAATTGACGAAACGGATACCCGCCTGCCAGGCTCCCAGTTGATGGAAGCGACCTGTATAGGAGGCATAACCCAAATTGACATCCGAAACATAGTTCATATAGGACAATCCCAACTGACCTGCCATCTCGGGACATAACAATGCGGGATTCTGATCCGCCAACGACGACTCGGGCTCGACCACACTGATGGCCGTTCCACCCAAAGCTGCTGCGTGAGACGAGACGGGTAATTCCAAAAAACCATACTCCCCAACCTCTTGGGGATAGGCTGGGGCTGCCATGAGCACCAATACTGTCAAGGATAGGACTGATTTCTTCATTTTTTGCAATCGGCCAGACTTTTTTTATTTGGCTATTGAACAACGTCCATTCGGCTAAAATTGTATGCAAAATTATCTCTTTTTTACTGAAAGAGCAATTTTTTTCAACAAAAACATCATTTTTTAGCCATTTTTTGCACAACTTATCAAAAAAAAGCGTACTTTTGCCTAACTAATTTACCAAATTAATAAAGTTTAACTCCACTATGGAAATCAAGAAAGATCCGAAAGCGAATCTCGAAACCCGTAAGACCACCTATGTCCTCACGGGTCTCGTCAGCATCCTTGCGATCCTCTTCATCGGTCTTGAGTGGGCAAGCACAGAACGCCGCACAAGCAGCGTTGTTCAGCGTCAAGCCGTAGAAGAAGAAGAGGAAGAGATCGTAATGACAGTACAGAACAATACCCCTCCACCGCCACCACCCCCGCCAATGCCTGACGTCATTGAGCAGCTCGAGGTTGTCGACGATGACGTTGAGATCGAAGAGATCGAGATGATGAGCATGGAGGACGACAACGACACCCAGATCCAGGTAGTTGACCTCAGCGCCGAGTCTGGACCATCTGAGGAAGAGGAAGCCGAAGGCAACCAGATCTTCACCGTCGTTGAGCAGCAGCCAGAGTTCCCTGGTGGTGAGGCCGCTTTGATGGCCTACATCAAGAAGAACTTGAAGTACCCAGCATTCGCAGCTGAGAACGGTATCCAGGGTCGTGTTACCCTTTCGTTCACTGTAGAGAAGGACGGTTCGATTGCAAACATCGAAGTTATGCGTTCTCCAGCAGAAGAGCTCTCAAAAGAGGCTATCCGCGTAGTACAGTCAATGCCTAAGTGGAAGCCAGGTAAGCAGCGTGGCAAAGCCGTACGTGTAAAGTATGTGCTCCCTGTCACCTTCCGCCTGCAGTAATCCACCTCTGCATATTACTCTGAGCCCTGCCCATAGCGGGCAGGGCTCATTTTTTATTATAAATCTAAATACAATATAATAACCTTATAATTACGATGTACTCCCAATCGCAACTTGCAGAACTGATACAACAAGGTCTGGACCAACTGCAGTACCCCACACTGGCACCCGCCCTCTATGACCCCGTACGATACACTATGGAATCGGGCGGCAAGAGACTGCGTCCAACATTGGTCCTGATGGCAACCAATCTGTTCAAAGAGGACATCTCCAATGCTCTGCGCCCAGCACTTGGCGTTGAGATGTACCACAACTTCACCCTGTTGCACGACGACGTCATGGACAAAGCGCCCAATCGTCGCGGACGTCCTACGGTGCACGTCAAGTGGGATGACAACACCGCTATCCTGTCGGGCGACGCCATGCACGCATTGGCCTCTCAGCTCGTAGCCGAAGCCCCGGCATACTGCCTGCGCGACGTCATCAATACGTTTAACACTACTGATACGGAGATTTGCGAAGGGCAGCAGCTCGACCTCGAATTCGAAACACGCGAAAACGTAACGGTCGAGGAGTACATCGAAATGATTCGCCTCAAGACCAGCGTCCTGCTGGGCTGCGCTCTGCGCATAGGCGCACTCATTGGACAGGCTTCAGCCGAACAGGTTCAGGCTCTGTACGACTTCGGCATCAACCTCGGACTGGCATTCCAGTTACAGGACGATTGGCTCGACTGTTGGGGCGACCCCAAGACATTCGGCAAGCGCATAGGCGGAGATATTCTTTGCGAGAAGAAGACCTTCCTCCGCATCAAGGCCGAAATGAAATATCCTCGTCCTATGCTCAGCAAGAGCGATGAGCAAATGTACATCGACACCTACAAGCATTATTATCTTCAGACTGGTGCCGAACACGCATGCCGCATCGCCATTGCCGACTATGCACACAAGGCCAAAGAGGCTCTGGAACGCCTCAACCTACCAGCCGACAAACTGGAAGGCCTCATTTCATTGACCGACAAACTCGAGAACCGCAACGTCTAATCCAGTTTCTCTTTCCAGGAAACTGCTAGGACGTATTCATTGACATTGATATAGTCGAATGTCCCATCGACCATATCAACACACTACCACTTCTGACCCCAATAAAGCAATAACATCGTATGCCGTACCGCAGACTCCCGCAAACAGACTTAGCCCGTATATATGCCCTGCAGAAAGCTGCAGAAATGGAAGGTTACCGTGAAAACGGAGAATTAGTGCTGAGCTACCAGACTTCGCAGGCTGTGCAGCAATTTCTCAACAAGTTCCAACGCGCCCACAGCAAATACCAGCAGTATTCCGACCTGAGCAAGAACTCGTCCAAGAACTACAGGAAAGAAGTCCAGATGGCACGCCTATACGTTTCCCATTTCATTCAGGTCATGAACATGGCCATCATGAGAGGAGAATTGCGCAAAGACATCAAAATCAAGTACGGTCTCCCCGTGGACAGCTACAACAACCCCGACCTAAGCACAGAAGAAGCTGTGCGCGAATGGGGTGAACGCATCATCAATGCCGAAGAGGAACGCACCCGCAATGGCGGCGTACCTATATACAACCCGACCATCGCCAAAGTCAAGGTCCACTGGGGCATATTCAACGACGACTTCTTCCAGCAGCACAATCTGCGCGAAAACATCGAGAAGTCTCTGGCCGAAGTTACAGAACTGCGTCCTGAAGCCGACGACATCATCCTTGATGTTTGGAACCAGATCGACTCATTCTACGCTAACCTCTCCATCGAAGCACGCATAGAGAAGTGCCGCAACTTCGGCATCATATACTATACGCGTCGGAAGGAACGCGAAAAGGCGGCTGCCGACCTGCAGCAACCCTCCATCGAATTCTGAGACATCCCATTTGCAACTCTATGATTATCGACACCCATTGCCACCTGATAGACGAAGCATTCCACCAGGACATCGAGGCCGTAATAGACAGCGCTCTCAAGGCTGATGTTCGGCAAATGGTACTGGCCTGCTGTGACGAAACGGAATTTCCACAGATAGTCGCATTGAGCCAAAGTTACCCCGACATACTGTTTTCCACCATCGGCATACATCCCGAGAATATTGCCGCCGACATTCATCAACAGTTCGATACCCTGTTCGGCGCCCTCGCTCCCTTGGATGGCAATGCCCCATCTGATGCACAGCCCGGAATCGTGGCTGTAGGCGAAATAGGACTGGACCTGCATTGGGACAAATCGAGGCTGGATGACCAGAAGGAAATACTACGGATGCAGACCGAATGGGCTTTGGACCATGACTTGCCCGTATTGCTGCACATCCGCGATGCCATGCCTCAATTCCTCGATCTGTGCCGCACCACCCTATGTCCCATGGCCTCCGAGAGGAGCAAGCAGTTGCGGGGCATACTTCACTGCTACAGCGGCAACGCAGAACAAGCAAAAGAGGCGCTTTCCCTGGGAGACTTTTACTTTGGAATAGGCGGCACATTAACCTACAAGAAAAGCCTCGTTCCCGAAGTAGCACAGGCCATCGGCATAGAACGCATTGTACTCGAAACCGATGCTCCATATCTGGCACCCGTCCCCCATCGAGGACGAAGAAACGAACCCGCCTACACAGCCGATACATGCCGTGCGTTGGCTGAAATTCTGCACATATCAGCGGAAGAAGTCGCTCAAAAAACGACCAAAAACGCTCGCAACCTATTGAAGATTTGAACCATAAAACAGCGGCAAAACGGCTCAAATTCGTATCTCGTGGCCAAAAATGCCATCAAAAGTGAATTATTTACGATAAAAATGCACAACTTATCGAAAAATTTATTTACTTTGCACCGGTAAATCATACATTGTAACCAAATGAAACAATACATATATTATAATTAACCCAATTAATTAACTTATTAAAAACACAAAACTAAATGAAAAAGTTTTTCGTGACTCTGTCTGCCATTGCAATGATGGCTCCAGTATTCGCTCAGGAAGCAGAAGAAACTGTTTCTTTCCACCAGGTACTTAAGACCTACTTCATCGATGGTGGTCCTGGATTCATGGCAATGGTTGCCCTCGCTCTCGTACTCGGTGTTGCATTCGTAGTAGAGCGTATCATCTACCTGAACCTCGCTGAGGTTAACAGCAAGAAGCTCGTTGCTTCTGTTGAGGAGGCTCTCGAGGCTAACAACGTTGACGAGGCTCTCGAAATCTGCAAGAAGACTCGCGGTCCTATCGCTTCTATCTTTACCCAGGCCCTCATCCGTTTGAAGGATGGCCAGAGCCTCGAGGATATCGATAAGGCTATCACCTCTTACGGCGCTCTCCAGAGTGGCTACCTCGAAAAGAACCTTTCATGGATTACCCTGTTTATCGCAGCTGCTCCTTCACTCGGATTCCTTGGTACTGCCGTCGGTATGGTCCAGGCATTTGATGATATCGTAAAGGCCGGTGATATTAGCCCTACAGTCGTTGCATCTGGTATGAAGGTCGCCTTGATCACCACCATCGGTGGTATTATCGTTGCCCTTATTCTCCAGATCTTCTACAACTACCTCCTCTCTAAGGTTGAAGGTATCGTAAGCGACATGGAGGATGCTTCTATCTCTATCCTCGATGCTATCATCAAGTACTCTGTTAAGAAATAATAAATCCGATAAAAGGAAAACAACCCTATGAAGAAAATTAGTAGTATCGTTCTTTGGGTTTTGTTCGCACTGTCATTGGTAGTGCTCATCCTCTTCCTCACTGCGGAGAAGGAGAGCGTCCAGTTGACAACCGGACAATTCACCGATGTATCGACTCAGCTCAGTACCTTCCTTTATTGGATGTACGTAGTAGTCGGTTTGTCTGTAGTTCTTTTGATTCTCTTTGCAATCAAGACTATTGCTTCTGACGTCAAGGCAGCCCTCGGTGGTTTGATTGGTGTCGCATTGTTTGCTATCCTCATGGTTGCTTGCTACTTCGCAAGTGGTGAGACTGAATTCAGCCGTATCGTAAACGGTGAGACTCAGGTATTCACAGAGTCAACAATGAAAATGATTGACATGTGGATTTACAGCATCTACGTTCTCGTTGGTGTAACTGTACTTCTCATCGTTGGCTTTGGTGTAAAACGTCTAATCATCAAATAATAACTAACCTATGGCAAGAAAGAAAAGAAAAGCGCCGAGTATCAACTCGTCATCAAGTGCCGACTTGGCATTCACCCTTCTTATCTTCTTCCTGGTGGTTACCTCTATGGATACTGATGAAGGTCTGACTCGTCTACTCCCACGTTGGACAGAAGAAGACACTAAAATGGAAATCAAAAAGCGTAATATCCTCAACGTTCTCGTTAACGCCAACAACGACTTGATGGTCGCCGATGACGTTGCTCGAGTAGAAGATCTCTGCGAGAAGGCAAAGAACTTCGTCAAGGCTGAAGGCGATTATGCTGGCGATCGTGGTCCTGAATACATTCAGGCTTCCGCAGAAAAGTATCCAGAGCTTGTTCAATACTTTGGTGCAGACGTTAAGATCCCAAAGAATCACGTTATTTCGCTGCAGTCTGACTACGGTACCAGCTACGAGATGTACATCAAAGTACAGAATGAGTTGGTTGCTGCATACAATCAGTTGCGTAACGAATTAGCTCAGAGCAAGTTCGGCAAGCCATACGACGAAGAGGAATTGTCGAAAGAAGAAATGCAGGCCATCAAGGATTACTATCCTATGAATATCTCTGAGGCCAACGCTAAGTATTAATCACCAAAACAAGGATCAAACAATGGGAAAATTTAATAAGGGCGGCAAAAAAGAAATGCCTGAATTGAACACCTCATCTCTTCCTGACTTGGTGTTCTCAATCCTCTTCTTCTTCATGTGTATCACCCACATGCGTGAGGAGACTGCCAAAGTATTGGTAAACACTCCACAGGCATCCGAGGTTGTGAAACTGGAGAACAAGTCGTTGGTAACTACCGTTCTGGTAGGTAAGCCTAAAGATAAGAAGTACGGTGTTGAATCATTGATTCAATTTAACGATGACTTCCTTGACATTGAAAATGTTGTGCCTAAGATGACCCAGCAGCGTCAGTCAATGAAGGAGGTTGACCAGCCTAAGATGCAGGTCTCTATGAAGATCGACCGCGATACCAAGATGGGTGTCGTAACCGAGCTCAAGACCCAGCTTCGTAAGGCTCAGTGTCTGAAGATCAGCTACTCTGCTAAGAAGCAGATTCGCCGTAACAAGTAAGACATCGTAAACTCAATATAGAAAGTACCGCGACAACTCGTTTGCCACGGTACTTCTCATTTTAAAGTACTGGGAGCTGAATTTTGTCGATATAAAGCAAAAAACGTTTGAATAATTTTGTAAAATCACTAAAATTAACTATCTTTGCGCCGGAATTATGTATATAAATACATAAACCAAAGTTTCTTGTTCCCTCTACGGTCGGCAATGTATCTGTTTTGTTCTATAGACTCATTGCACTAAACTTAAAGAAAAACTACCGCACCCGACATCGGAAAAGGCAGAACAAGAACCATATATTTGACCAACAAACAGCTACTCTAATCAATATGTACAAAAGAATACTCCTCAAACTGAGCGGCGAGTCGCTCATGGGCAACAAACAATATGGCATTGACGAGACCCGTCTGGCCGAGTACGCACAACAGATCAAACAGATAGCCGACATGGACGTGCAGATAGGCATCGTCATCGGCGGTGGTAACATATTCCGTGGTTTGTCCGGTGCTGGCAAGGGGTTTGACCGTGTCAAGGGCGACCAGATGGGCATGCTTGCCACGACTATCAATGCACTCGGTCTCTCCTCTGCACTGAGCGCAGTTGGCCAAAAGTCACGCGTTCTCACGGCGGTCAACATGTTCCCTATCGGCGAACAGTACAGCAAGTGGAAAGCCATCGAACTGATGGAGAAGGGCGAGATTGCCATCCTGGCAGGAGGAACAGGATGCCCATACTTCACCACCGATACAGGATCAGCTCTGCGAGGTATTGAGATTGAGGCAGACGTGATGCTGAAGGGAACTCGTGTGGATGGCATCTACACAGCTGATCCGGAGAAGGATCCTACGGCTACGAAGTTCGACAAGATTACCTACGATGAGATCTATCAGAAGGGTCTCAAGGTAATGGACCTGACTGCCACTACCCTATGCCGCGACAACAATCTGCCAATCATCGTCTTCAACATGGACAAGGTCGGAAACCTGGTCAAGGTGATGAGCGGCGAGAATATCGGAACTCTCGTTTACGAAAAATAAGGAACAAACAAATTCAACAATATAACTTTTTATGTTAGACGTAAAGACAACCATCAAGGAGGCTGAAGCCAAGATGCAGGCCTCGATTGATCATCTCGAAGACACCTTTGACCACATCCGTGCTGGCCGTGCCACAGTAAAACTGTTGGATGGCATCAAGGCTGAATGCTATGGCTCGATGATGGAAATCAGCCAGTGCGCCAACTGTTCTACCCCTGATGCTAAAAGCATCGTGATTCAGCCTTGGGACAAATCTATGCTCAAGGTCATCGAAAAGGCCATTATCGACTCTCCATTGGGCATCACTCCCGAAAACAACGGTGAGTACATCCGCATCGGTCTGCCTCCTATGACTGAGGACCGTCGTCGTGAACTCTCGAAGAAAGCCAAGACTGAGGCTGAGAATGCCAAGGTTTCAATCCGCAACGTGCGTCGTGACGTGATTGAAGTGCTCAAGAAGGACATTAAGAACGGTCTGCCTGAGGACGTTGAGAAAGATGCCGAAGCAACCATGCAGAAGTCTCACGACAAGTTCATCAAGGCTGTCGATGACCTATACAAGGCTAAGGACGAAGAAATAATGTCTGTCTAAACCCGCATGACCGGATTAGTAGTAAAAAATACAGGATTCTGGTATCTGGTTCTACCCGAAGGCCAGAATCTCGACAACAGCCTCCTGCAGCTGGAAGCCTCACAGCAACCAGCCGTAGGAGGCCTTATCCCTTGCAAGGTCAAGGGCAACTTCCGACTGAAAGGAATACGCACCACCAACCCCGTTGCCGTAGGTGATATGGTGACATACGACGTCAACCAAGAGGGGTTTGCGTTCATTTCGGCCATTCAAGAGCGCCGCAACTACATTATACGCAAGTCTATCAACCTGTCCAAGCAGGCTCATATACTGGCTACGAACTTAGATTTGGTCCTGTTGATAGTCACTGTCAACCATCCCCAGACAAGCACGACCTTCATTGACCGCTTTCTGGCTACTGCCGAAGCATACGACGTGCCTGTCATATTGGCCATCAACAAGACGGACCTCTGGGATGACGAAGACCGCAGCTATGCCGAACAGCTGGCCTATCTGTACCGGTCCATCGGATATGAAGTGCTACAGATATCGGCCAGGACGGGCATCGGAATAGATGCTCTGCACGAAAAACTGCGTGGCAAGACTACCCTCATATCGGGCAACAGCGGCGTCGGAAAGTCCTCCCTGCTCAACAGCCTGATACCCGACATCAACACCAAGACGGCTGAACTCAGCGATGTCCACGATCAAGGCATGCACACCACAACCTTCAGTGAAATGTACCGTATGGACATTCCCCCAGAGACCGACAGCCAATCTGGTCAAGACAACCTGGATACCAGTACCATCAGCAAAGGAACGCCTACCTACCTGATTGACACTCCAGGCATCAAAGGTTTTGGTACCATTGAATTTGAAAAGGAATCGGTCGGACACTATTTCAAGGAGATTTTCCGTATCTCTGCTCAATGCCGCTTCGGTAACTGCACACACACTCACGAGCCAGGCTGCGCAGTACTGCAGGCATTGGAAGACCATCTCATAGCTCAATCGCGCTACGATAGCTACCTGAGCATTCTACTAGATGAAAATGAAGGCAAATATAGAGAGTGAGGGCGAATACTGCGCTCGGAAAACCAGCGATCCGACTTTCTCTTCTCTCCGCCCCGCTCCTATTAACTGGCTATAGAATCCATGAAAAGCACATCCTCTGCACCATACAGCAACATCCGACATACATCCCTCCTCGAGGGATGCAGATGGATATTGCTATGGATGATGCTCTCAGTATGGACGCCTTCAGCCTATGCCCGCAGATCATCCCTATCGGAAAGCTTCACCACCGGGCAAGCATCCTGGGACTCATTGATCATCAGGCTCAACCACAAGCATCAATGGATCATGAAACAGGGGTTGGGTAAACTTGAGATATTTGCTGATATTGAGGGATACAGCACTTGCCATAATCCGCAGTGGTGGACTCCATTCGCCCACGACTTACTGCCATTTGAATATCGTGCAGGAGATACAACATACATCCAGGCTACCTGCAAGGCCAGTTACCAGACCCCATGCGATCTACGTATTGTTCCCATCACAATTACGTCCAACAACCGTCGCCGCAGTCGGCGCATACTGAAGCAGATTTACCCCATCCTGTTCCCCCTGTATTCCATCACTGTGATGCGCGACAAGGGGGACGACAAGGACTATATACTTCCCTTCTCCTACGATGGACTGAGGAATTACGTTTTTTCTGTATCTGACACTATTGTCACAGAATCGGACACGCTCGTCTCGATATATTTCTCTCCGCGCAAACCGCACCACGAGCTAATCGAAGGTAATACGGTCATCAGCCTGAATTCACTATCTCCAACCGAAATGCGCATCAAGGGGCGCATAGACTTCGGTATTGTGTACGACACCATACGCTTTGACATCGTAGATGGAATGAGTGTGATGAGAGATTGCACCATGGATATATACTACAAATACGGCAAGATGATTGGGCACAATCACTTCGAATATGACATTGACATCAAACAATCACTGCCTGCAACTGCCTTCGACCCAAGACTTGAGAAACTGGACCTCACCGAAATTTACCAAGCGACTCCCTACCAGTATCAATCCTGGACGGGACGAGTTACCCAACCCGACACCTTGAGCGCCACATCGGAGAAAGATTTCATCGAAACTGAGAAGAGACGCAAAAGCAGAATATTGAACAAAATCCCACAGACAATAGTCAGCACAACTGATTTTGACGCATTGGGAGCTGACATACGCATATATGGACCTCTCAACCCTACCACTTTCGGCTATGACAAAATCAATGGACTGACATTGCGAGAGAGAGTCCGTTTCTCACGGACGTTCGACAAGACTGGACAGAGACTCCGCATAACCCCAGAAATCGGATTTGCCTCAAGGCTTAAGGAATTTCGATACAACTTCCGCACAGACTGGACCTATTGTCCCCATCGCCGAGGCACCCTGTCGCTACAGTTGCAAAATGGTACCAATGGATTCTCGTCCAGATTCAAGGATGACGTAAACAACACCATCAAGGAATATGAGGAAAGACTTAAAACCGAAGAAGACATACGCCTGAACTTCGATTCTCTGGGATTGAGCTTCTTCAACAGGTATGAATTTACTCTTGACAACTCTGTGGAGATTACGAATGGTCTGATGTTCCACATCGGTGCAACGTATAGCATACGCAAGCCCATCAAGCATGGATCGCACGGTTCTCACCGAAACCGTCAGGATCTGACCGATGCAACTATCGAGAACAGATACCTTGACATGAACCCATACCTGCGTCTGGTATGGACACCTCGTCAATACTATTATTACGATGGCAGAAACAAAGTCTATCTACACAGCCAATGGCCCACTTTCTGTTTCGAAGTAGGCAAAGGTGTGAAAAATGTATTGAAAAGCCGCACCAATTACACCCGGCTTGAATTTGATACTCATCAGAACCTACGGATTGATCCCTACAGACACCTTTCATGGCGCTTCGGCTTTGGTGGATTCATCAAGCAAGATGAAGAGTATTTCGTCAACTACACATATTTCTCACGGTCCAAGTATCCATCTACATGGGACAGTCGCGCTTCCGGTGGAGCATTTGCTCTGTTGGACGATTATTGGTTCTGCTCATCACCCAGCTATTTGCAGAGCCACGTGATGTTCGAGAGCCCCTTTCTGCTCATGCACCGCTGGAAACGCATATCCAAATATGTCATCAAGGAGCGCCTATACCTGAGCCAGCTCGTCGCCCAAAGCAAGAATCCCTATGGAGAGATTGGATATGGAATTGGTAACAATTATTTCAATCTAAGCCTTTTTTGTGGCTTTATGGGCAAGCACCCCTTCGACATCGGCGTAAAACTATCCTTAGAACTTGACCAGCACCTGTGATTGATGAAAAAAAACGTACAAAAACACGCTATATAGCCTTAAATATGGATTAAAATCAGTTCAAATAGGGAATAAAAGATAAAACCAGAGCAACGTGCTCCGGGCTTATCTTTTATTGTCTGATAGAAAATTCTTGAATTGTAAATTACAAATTACCTCTCTCCTTGTCCAGGTAATACTTGTAGGTACCTACAGTAAGTTCATCGCAGGCAGCTTCATCGCAGACGACAATTGCATGAGGATGCATCTGGAGCATTGAGGCGGTCCACTTGTGGCTGACCTCACCATCTACGATGTGCTGAAGGGCGCGTGCCTTGTGGTGACCGTTGCAGACCAGGAGAACCTCCTTGGCTGCCATAACAGTACCGATGCCGACCGTGAGAGCCTGCTTAGGGACAAGCTTCATATCATAATCGAAGAAACGGCTGTTGGCAATAATGGTGTCCGTAGTCAAGGTCTTGATTCGGGTCTTGCTAGCCAATGACGAACCAGGTTCATTGAATGCCAAGTGACCGTCAGGACCAACGCCTCCCATAAAGAGGTCAATACCACCAGCCTTCTCGATGGCCTTTTCGTATGCCTCACACTCTGCAGCAAGGTCCGCTGCATTACCATTCAAGATATGAACATTTTCCTTCTTGATATTGATGTGGCTGAAGAAGTTCTTCCACATAAAGCTGTGATATGACTCGGGATGATCTTCTGGCAGATGCACATACTCATCCATGTTGAAGGTAATGACGTTTTCGAACGAGACTTCGCCAGCCTGATACTTTTTGATCAGTTCATTGTAAAGTCCGAGAGGAGAAGAGCCAGTAGGGCAACCCAGTACAAAAGGATGAGCTGCAGTTGGTTTAGCCTCGATAATTCGCTTAGCTACATAGTTGGCAGCCCACTGAGAGAGCCGCTCATAGGTAGGTTCAATAATTACTCGCATAGTATTGTATTAAAAATGGTATTTAAATCGGCACAAAGTAAAATAAAAAAACAATAACAGCAAAAAAATTTAATAAAAAAATGAAATAAACCATTAAAAAAATTCCCAAAATTACCATAATATATACCAGTTATTGCAAAAAAGTACCATTTTTCTCGATCTTTTCTGTGCTTTTTTGCCTCAACTACCTTTTTTTGCTCGGATAAGTTTCATTAGGCGCAATTACTATGGAAGAATAATCGTTCTTGTACATACAATTCCGAAACTTTCGACTCAAAATGGATGGTTTATTTATGCAAAATTAAGTGAAACAAATGTAAATTTATGCTCAACTATTGCGTATTTGCATCGTTTTTAGTACCTTTGCCGCGAAAAGGAAGGAATCATTACCAGAATGGGGTTCTACCTATTCATATTTACACTCAAAACATCAAACCGTATGAAATCATTTTTTGTTACCCTGTTTACCGTTTTAGGAGGCATCTTCGGTTGCACATCTGCCACGGACGGATTTGAGAGCATCAATCCTGATGAGTTCGAGCAGGTTATCGCCGACAGCACTGTGATACGTCTGGACGTACGCACTGCCGAAGAGTATGCCGATGGACACATAGCCGGTACTATCAACATTGACGTCATGGGCAATGACTTCGAGCAGAAGGCTTTGGCTATGTTGGACAAAGAGAGGACCATAGCCCTGTATTGCCGCAGCGGCAGACGCAGCAAGCGAGCAGCCCGCATATTGGTAGATAACGGCTTCCGCGTCGTAGAACTGAGCAAAGGCTTCAACAGCTGGGCCGATGCAGGCAAACCCATTGAGAAATGAGCACAGTCACAGATTCATCGACCCCAACCGCCACGCCAATCCGTTACTTGCTTTTCGACCTGGCGGGCGTATTGCTCAATCTGGATATTGAGGCCGACACACAGGCACTACACTCCGTAGGCCTACCCGATTTCGAACAATGTCAGAAGATGCCCGACCTGATGCGTATCGTATCATTGTATCTGGACGGCATGATAGAGGCCGAGGCATTCTTGCCCATGGTCCGTCCTTATTGCAGCCCAACAGCGACGGACGAACAAATTCTGTGGAGTATGGATGCCGTCTTGGGCGACATCCCGGTTTCACGCATGCAGATGCTATGCCGACTACGTAGCCAGTACAAGGTGTATCTGCTCAGCAATCTGAACCGCAAGGATTGGGAATATACACAACGTCTCATATCGGAGGCTGGGTACAGTGTCGAACAACTCTTCGATCGGACCTTCATATCTTACCAGATGCAATTGGCCAAACCGGACCCTCGCATCTATCAGGAGGTTATTCGCGCCACAGGACTCAACCCTGCCGAGACGCTCTATATGGACGATAATTCCGACAATATACGCACCGGCATTTCATTGGGATTCCAATGCCGGCAAATCAAGGTCAACCATCTGGAAGAGAGTTTTTCGGAAAATTCTGTTCAATTGATCATTGACAATTGACAAATATTACCAACCTATTCGGTTGGAGTAAATGTTCCCGATGTTACCCATTGGCTAAAATAGAAGAATTTCTTAATAGCCCCCAAAATTGTAAATAGTAAATTGTCAAATTGTAAATAACTTGATGAAAGCCATAGTAATGGGTGCCACGTCCGGCATCGGATTAGCAGTAGTTAAACAACTCTCTGCGCGCGGTTGGAGCATCGGTATAGCAGGCCGACGTCAGGACCGCCTCATCGAGATACAACGCACTGACCTCAATGTCATTGCTACAGAGTGCATAGACATCAATCAGCCAGAAGCTGCCGACAAGCTGCATACCCTGATCGGCAAGATGGGAGGAGACATAGACCTATACTTCCACTCATCGGGCATAGGGTATCAGAACATTGCATTGGACAGAGACAAGGAAATTGCTACTGCCCAGACCAACGTCGTGGGCTTTACCCGTATGATTGATACTGCCTGGCACTACTTTGCCGAACACCCCGAACGGCCGGGCCACATAGCCGTAATCAGCAGCATCGCGGGAACCAAAGGGCTGGGAGCAGCACCCTCCTATTCAGCATCCAAGCGATATATCAATCACTACCTGGAATGCCTGTGCCAACTCAGACGCATACGTCACATCAAGCATATCGGCATTACCGACATTCGACCGGGCTTTGTCCGCACAGCCCTATTGGATGGTGATGCATACTATCCGTTACAACTTGATCCCAACCAAGTAGCAGTTTCCATTGTTAACGGATTGCAAAAACGCAAATCTATCATAACTGTTGATTGGCGCTACAGACTACTGGTCTTCTTCTGGCGCCTCATTCCCCGTTGGATATGGATCAGGCTTCCTATTGCAAGTCAAAAATGATTTTACCATAAATGGCAAGGCGATTTAATTGTCTTGTCATTTTTTTGTTACAATGAGAAATTGATTTGTTACAATAGGACTTGTACAACATGAATAAACACATTACCTTTGCACACGAATTTTAAATTATCTTTAAATGGGACTTCGATAAATTCCCCGTTTATTGGGTCCCCTAAAATCATTATGAAAAACTACCTCTTATTACTAATGATGAGTATGTGCCTCGGTGCTACAGCCCAGACACCTCAAGGAGCTTTTGGTTTCGGTGGCAAACAGATAATGAACAACCGTGCAGACAGCCTGAGTAGCAAAGTATGGCGAGACATCAACTACGTGGGCGATGGCGAGGAGTATCACAATCTGGACATTTACCTACCCAAGAGTGACAATCAAGACCAGCGATTCCCAGTTGTCGTACATATATACGGCAGTGCCTGGTTCAGCAACAGCAGCAAGGGCATGGCGGATGTCAATACCATTTGTGCTGCCCTGCTCGAGGCAGGTTATGCCGTAGTGTGTCCCAATCATCGGTCCAGCATGGACGCCAAGTGGCCTGCCCAAATCAACGACATCAAGGCAGTGGTCCGATTCCTGCGTGGCAAGGCTGACAAGTTCCACCTGGATCCATCCTTTATCGGAGTATCGGGTTTCTCGTCGGGAGCGCACCTGGCATCAGTCATGGCTATGACCAATGGCGTAAAAAAGGCAACCTGCGGCAATGCCGAATATGACATCGAGGGCAAGTTAGGCATCTTCACGGACCAGAACAGTTTCGTCAATGCCTGCTGCGAGTGGTCGGGCCCCGTCGATCTGCTTCACATGGATTGTGACGGAGTAGCCAAGAACCCACAGAGTCCGGAAGTAATGGTGATGGGAATGCCCAAGGAGGGTCACACCGACAACTACGAGATGTTGTCAGCACTCTATTACGTCGATTCAGAGGATGTACCTGTAGGCATCTTCCACGGAGTAAAGGACAATGTCGTACCTGTATGTCAGAGCGAGAGGTTCTACGAACGGCTGCAGCAGAATCACGTCAAGTCATTCCTGGTCGAAGAGCCTGAGGGCGGTCACGGATTCAATATGTACAATGAGGTCAACCTGAAGCGTATGGTCCAATGGTTCGACCAGGCTCGTGTTGAGCCCAAGTCCTGCATTGTCGAGGAGGGTGGTACCGGTGCCTATCCCGCCATCATGCAGGAGGAGGCAACCCTGCCTGCCCACACCGTATTCTGTCCACAGAATCTATCACAGTTCAATCGCCGCAATCCGCTGCCCATTCTGGTTTGGGGCAATGGAGCTTGCTACAACTCTCCGTTCGAACACTACAAGTTCCTCAATGAGATTGCCTCACAGGGTTACCTCGTCCTGGCTACTGGACATTTCCCTCAACCAGGGTTGTATGGATGGAACTACCCCCGTTCAACCGAACAGCAGCAGCTCGAATCCATAGACTGGGCATATCGCCAGAACGAAGACAAGAACTCGCCCTACTACCACAAGCTTGACCTGAAGCACATCTGTCTGGCAGGAATGTCGTGTGGCGGACTGCAGACCTTGAGTAACTGTGCCGACCCACGCATCTCACTCGTGATGATAATGAATAGCGGACTGTTCACCAACACCAGCGATGCCATGCCCGGTATGCCGATGCCGGCCAAGGACAAGTTGAACCAGCTTCACACTCCTATCATCTACATACTGGGTGGCACCGAGGACATAGCCTACAACAATGGCATGGACGACTTCCACCGCATCAAGCATGTTCCCGCCGCCGCCATCAACTATCCTGTCGGGCATGGTGGCACCTATGGCCAACCACACGGCGGCGAGTTCAGCATACCCGCCATCGCCTGGCTCAATTGGCACCTCAAGGGCGACAAGGAGGCTGCCCGAATGTTCGTGGGCGACAACTGTGGCATTCTGCAACGTGACAAGTGGACGATTGAGAAAAACGAACTGCTCAAATAAGTATATTTACGATTGAACAATTTACAATGTTTAGCCAATTAGTAAATTATAATTTTCAGCAAATGTGAACTGTTGAATATCTCAATTAGATTTCAACGGTCAACAGTTTTATTCAATTATCAACTTTCATTTTTCAATTTGAACAACCTTCAATTATTCACGATGTAACAAATAGCGATTGATTTGTTACATATCGATTTGTTTCATTCGATGTAAAACGCTACTTTTGCAGCGTCAAAATCGAATGAAACATTTTCTTTATAACACTATGTTACATCGCATACTCCGTTACATTTGTTTACTGTGGATTGTTACTGTTCATCAGCCAGGATGGGCACAGTACAGCAGGTTGTTCACCTCGGACAGTGAATTGCCCAACAGCCTCATCAATCAGGTAATAGAGGCCGAGGACGATATGATATGGATAGCCACCGAAGATGGCCTTTGCCGGTTTGATGGCTCCAATGTCGTAACCTATCGTCACAACGAGGGAGACAGTTGTTCATTGGCCAATAACTTCGTGCGCACCGTGTGTTGTGACGACCGCGGTCACATCGTGGTGGGCACCATAGCCGGAGCACAGATGTACCGTCCCGCCACGGACGACTTCACTCCGATCATCTGTGACCGCAGCCAGGGCATCACCCCCTACAGCAACTGCATCAACCTGACCCGGCTGTCGGACGGCGACTTGCTTGCTACAGGCAATCATACCTACATCATCCACATCGATGCAGAGGGGCATCCGCAGGCATTGGCCAATGGCTTCACCGACCGCATACCACTCTCCAACTACGGAGCACAGGATGGACAGGGCAACATCTGGGTAACCAAGATGGACGGTCTGCTCTACAGGCTCGACACGGCGGGTGTGCTGCACACCTTCAGGCCGCAGACATTGCGCACCAACTACCTTGTGTTGGCACAGGGGCCCGACGGACTGCTCTATGCCAGCGGAGAGTTCGGTGGTGTGTATAGGTACAATCCCGAACGAGATGATCTAGACGTGGTGATTCCTGCCGATGAAGGGTTCGTAGTGCGCGACTTTGCTATTGAGCCTGGCACGCAGACCATGTACCTCGCCACGGACGGTCATGGAGTCAAAGTCCTGGACTGCACCACTGGAGCATGCACGCCGTTGCTCTTCGACGAGCTCAATCTGGATGCCACGCGCCTCAAGGTGCACTCACTGGTCCGGTCTCGTTACGGAGACCTGTGGATGGGACTATTTCAGAAGGGCGTATATGTCATGTCGCACAAGCCGCTCAATTTCCGTTACTTCGGACATCGGTCCATCCGCTACAACTGCATCGGTCAGGACTGCGTCACAGCCATTCTACGGGCATCAGACGGACATATTTGGGTAGGTACAGACAATGACGGCATCTACTCCGTCAGCGACCAGGGACGCACCCTTGCCTACTATCCAAGCGGCACACAGCCTGGAGCCGTACCGGCCGCCATCATGACCTTGTACGAAGACTCGCGCCACCGCGCCTGGTTCGGCTCCTACCGTCAGGGCGGCGGCATATTGGACCTGCGTACAGGTCGTTGCACCAATATCCCCATCGAAGGTGAGGGTGCCGAACGAGGCAACGTCTATGCCTACGCCGAGGATCGTCGTGGCCGCATCTGGGTGGGCACCCTGGGACGCGGGCTGCTCTACTACGACGAACAGCAGCGCTGTCTGCGTCATCAGCCCGTCAACTATCAGTGCATCTGGAGTTGCGCCATGTTCTACGACTCCATCACCGACCGCCTTTATGTCGGCACCTACAATGGTTTGAGCACCATCGACCTATCGCAACCCGAACCCGTGGCAACCAATACACTTGACCCCTACCTGATCTTCAGCATCACCCGATGCGCACCTGGGCAGTTGGCGCTATGCACCAACCAGGGTCTCATCATCTACGACTGCGCATCGGGGCACAGTCGGTTATACACTACAGCCGATGGACTGCCAGGAGACATAGCACTGGCAGCACAGACGGACGACGAGGGCAATCTCTGGGTGAGCGGCAATGCGGGATTGTCCAAGATGAACATGCGGCAGGGCACCTTCACCAACTATACCACCCAGGATGGACTGCAGGGCAATGAGTTCTACAAGAATTCCTCGCTGCGCGACCGCGACGGCACGCTGTGGTTCGGAGGGACCAATGGCATTACCTTCTTCCAGCCGCGCGAGATTCTCTCCGTGGCGCAGCAGATACAGAGCCGCATCGTCGGTCTGCGTGTCGATCAGAATGCCATCATGCCCGATGCAGACAGCACCTATGCCATCAGCAATCAGGACCACTCCTTCACCATCGAACTGGCCACCCGTCCCCTGATGCTCACGCACCGCGTACAGTATCGTTACAGCATGGACGATGACCCGTGGCAGACGTTACCCCCTATGTTGAACCGCGTCTCGTTCAGCCATATCTCATCGGGCAGACACACCTTCCGCTATCAGGCCGTCAGCGACGGGGTCACTTCGCCCATCTCGTCGGCCACCATCAGCATAGCCTGGCCCTGGTACCGCACCCTACCCGCCATGCTGGTGTGGGCAGCACTGCTGTGCCTGTCGTGCTGGGCACTCTACCTGATCGTACAGCGCCGCCGTGTGGTACACAGTCTCAACAGGGCACATCAGCAGGAAGTTGCCATCAACGAGGCTAAACTGCAGTTCTTCATGAACATAGCGCACGAGCTGCGCACTCCCATGACGCTCATCGTCAGTCCATTGCGCCGACTCATGTCCGCCGACCAGGATGCCACACGCCAACGCTCCTACCAACTCATGGACCGCAATGCCAACCGCATTCTGGCACTCACCAATCAACTGATGGATGTGCGCAAGATTGACCTGGGCCAGATGCGCATCTGTTGTCGATACATGGATGTAGCGCCACAGATAGCCGAGGTGTTCGCCAATTTCCAGGACCTGGCACAGGCGCACCACCTTACACTTACGCTCGATGACCGCATCCGTCCGGAACTCAAGGCTTGGATTGACCCCGACATCCTCGAGAAAGTGATTACCAACCTCCTCTCCAATGCCATCAAATATACGCCACAGGGCGGCACTATTCAACTCTCCATTTCGGCCGAAGGGCTCTCGGACCGTTATCCCGAGGGCAGTATCTGCCTACAGGTCACGGACACAGGCATAGGAATCTCGGCCGATGACAGGCACCGTATCTTCGACCGCTTCTACCGCATACGCCGTTCGGACACGCAGGACATCGGTACGGGCATAGGGCTCAACCTTGTGCAGTCACTCATCAAGCTGCACCACGGCACTATCAGCGTGGCGGACAATCCTGCAGGTCAGGGTACCTGCTTCACGGTGCACTTCCCGCTGGGCGATGCAGCCTACACGGAGGACGAGAAGTTCTCCGCCCCCACTCCCACACAGGACCGACTGCCTTCCGACCTCAACACCACCAGCATAGCACTCTCAGCCCTCAGCGAGAGCGGACCTGCTCCAGCCGCGGGCCACGCACAGCCCTCCCGGTTCCGCATTCTGCTGGTCGATGACGACGAGGAGATACGCCGCTATCTGGAACAGGAACTCTCGGTTCGCTACCGGGTTGTCACGGCTTGCAATGGCAAGGAGGCGCTCTCTATCCTGTCGCATACCTCCGAGGTTCATCTGGTCCTGAGCGACGTGATGATGCCTGTGATGGATGGCATCGAGCTGTGCCGTCTCATCCGACAGAATGTCTTGCTCAATCACCTACCCATCGTTCTCCTCACGGCCAAGGCTGCTGACGAGGACCGACTGCGCAGCCTGGAGATAGGCGCCAATGCCTTTATCTCCAAGCCTTTCAACCTGGACATCCTCCTCCACACCATACAGAATCTACTTGAGGCACAAGTCCGCCTGCGCAACTCCTTCAGCGGTCAGCAACTACCCACTGACCAGATAGATACGCCTGTAGTCCAGTCGTCCGACGACCGTCTCCTGGAACGAGTCATCCGTGTGGTCAATGCCAATCTCAGCAACTCGGACCTGACTACCGATTTCATTGCCCACGAGGTGGGTCTGAGCCGCGTTCACCTCTACCGCAAACTCAAGGAACTGACCAACCAGCCCACACGCGACTATATCCGCAACATCCGCCTCGCCAAGGCTGCCGAACTGCTCCGGCAGCACAAGTCCACCGTAACCGAGGTTGCATACATGACCGGGTTCGCCAATGCCAACAACTTCTCGACAGTGTTCCACAATCTCTACGGCATGTCGCCCAAGGAATATATGGAGTCGCACAGGGAGGAATAAGCCCCTTTCTGTTCTGACAAAGATGCACAACCGAAGCACAGGAAAGGGTAATTGATGCCCCATTGAACAATTTTTATGTCCAAGAGAGTGCAAAAAACAGGCAAAAGTAAACTGATATCAAATATTATGCGTATCTTTGTGCAGAATATTATTCAACCACAGCTATGCCATGGTTGAAAATGAACAGTTAAGTATGCAATCGACATTGGACAAGATATCGGTAGTAGTCTGCACCTACAATCAAGAGCAGACCATAGCCAGGGCGCTGGACAGCATCCTGAGGCAGCAGTGTGCATGGCCCATAGAGATACTGATAGGAGATGATGCATCGACCGACCGGACTGGCGAGATATGCGAAGAGTATGCCCAGCGGTACCCCGACGTGGTGCGGTTGTACAGGCGAGAGCACAACATGGGACTGATTCGCAACTACTATAGTTGTCTGCTCGAGGCTCAAGGCAAATACATAGCTGACCTGGCAGGAGATGACGAATGGTGCGACCCACAGAAACTGGACAAGGAATGGCATCTGCTCGAGGCACACCCCGAGGTAGTGCTGGTGCACACCGACTACAGACTGCGCAGGGAGGGACAGGAGCAATTCGAACTACCTCCTTTCTACCCCTACCCCAAGGGCGTGGTGGAGGGCGAGAGTCTGACCACCTCGATACTGACCCAGTTCGAACGTCCCGTGGTGCACCTGTGTACGGCTATGTACAGGACGGAGACCTTCAGACAATGTTACGAGGAGCAGACCGACCTGTTTACGAACAGGGACTATCCCTGCGAAGATATGCAGCTGTGTGCATTGCTCTCCCGCAAGGGGAAATTCGCCTACATCGACTCCGTGACCCTGAACTACAGCATAGGGTGCTCCATATCCAATTCGGAAGATGACGAGAAGCAGTACTCCTTCGTGGAACGGGTCACACAACTGACCTACGACCTGCAACAACGACTGCAACTGCCCATGGACAGGACATTGAGCCGATACTACAGCCTACGGGTACACGCACTGATGATGCACACACTGCGTGCCCACAACCCCGCCCTGCGCGAACAGACAATAAAAAACGCCCGCCAATGGCAGGCGCATCTGATGTGGCGCACACAGGTAGCGCAGATGATGACCAGCAACGACACACTATGGCGCATCACTCTGTCCCTCCGTAAAAAGCTGCTCCAACTGCGCCGCCACTGATTCAGGCGCAACCATACGTCGTAACTGTTCGATGCAGCCTGCATCCAGAGAGAGCGGCAAGACCCGCTCCATAGCCCCGCGCAGAGGTTCAGCCTCACCAATGGGAACGATGATACAACCACCCTCAATTCGCGCATTTGATGGCACTGCCTCGGTAGCCACTACGGGCACTCCGCTGGCAAGCGCCTCCAGCACCACCAGACACTGAGACTCACAACGACTGGGCATAACCAGTGCATCACACTGCCACAGCAAGTCCCGCACCGCAGCCTTATCCAGATTACCATGCAAGATGACCTCCCCGTCGGGGAAGAGTCCACGCAATCCCTCCGTACCGCGACCTGCTATATGCAGTTCGACTCCATGCGCACGCAGCCAGCCTCCAGCGACCGCCTGCGCCAGAACGTCGTACCCTTTGTCCACCACCTCTGCTCGCGCCAGGCAGACCAATCGATGGGGGCGCAGCTCCTGTCTCTGTGCCCGACGCCGCGCCACAATCTGCTCCGGGGTCAGTCCAAGGCCGAAATGCTCCACATCAACGATATTGGAGATGACATGATAGCGATAATTACTACCGAAGAATGGGTGCAAGTCAGCGACCAGTTCAGCCGAGACGGGGATGACGCAAGTGACGGACTCCATGGTACGGCGTATCAGTCCCTGCGCCCAGCGGCATCGACTCCAATCAGCACCGAAATCCTTACGGAACAGCACGGAACTGAGATGCTCGGTCACATAACAAGGTATGCCCTCCCGACGGGCTATCTCCAGCGCTGCCACACCTGCCCACTTGATGCAGTGGGCGTGCAGGACGTCGGGACGACCGTAGCGCCTGACGTAATCGCCGTACATAGACATCACGCACCGCACCCAACGTTGTTCATTGTACCGGACAGCCCGAGGCACGGCGCGCATGAAGGTACGATAACACTCCACGCCATCCAGAGTCTCCCACCTCCTGCCATGAGGGGCTGTGAGGTAGGCGGCACGGTCCATCGTCACTGCCAGTTCGCAACACGACAGCACACGTACCTGGTGCCCTCGCTGCTGCAGGGCGCGCGCCTGTTCCAGGCAGAACTCCCCACCGTGGGGGATGAAGAAGGATGGGATTTCGAGAATATGCAAGGACAATGAATAATTAAAAATTAAAAATTAAAAATTGAAAATTGAAAATTGAAAATTGAAAATTGAATGTTGAAAAACTCTCGACCGCATCCGGTTGGCTGAAAATTAATAAATTACTAAATGACCCAATAAATTGTAAATAGTAAATGGTCAAATAGTAAATTTTATCAATTGTCAATTATCAATTATCAATTGTATTGCTTTCAACGCAATAATGCGTTAAAAGCAATACTTGGTGAACAGCCGGAACATCCGGTATTTGATACCGCGCTGATGGGGCAACGGGAAGTAGCCGAGGCGGCGCAGACCAGAGATAATCTCCTGACGAAAGGCA
>JAILKE010000065.1 GCA_024694125.1 Bacteroidales bacterium | reverse complement strand
GTTACCTCTTCGACAGACCAATTCTTCCTTTTTACAACAAAGGTAAGAAAAATAGTCTTTTAGTTGTTTATATTTTTATCTATTTTTATCTATTTTTGTACTTATGGGCGACTGCGTCGCCCCCATGGTGCAAACTTAGAGTAAGGGCAGCACCAAAAAACATTATCATTTTCCGTCTCAAATGGAATATTGTAATACGTAACATTGCACCACCAAAATTTCGTAAAGTTATACGGCATCTCAATTAGGCAGCGGGCCGAAGGTCCGCGGGAATACAGGCGGGGGCGTGAGCCCCCGCTTTCCACCGGAGCGGCGAGGCATTTGTATCGAGCGCCGAAGGTGCGACAGAATTTGTAGGGGGCGTAAGTCCCCGTAGCGCAAGAGTGTCGTTTCGCAACATATAACCCGTTTTCCGTATTACGTATATACACATCATATTTGAACATCCGCATTGTATATATGATATTATGTTGAACAGTTCACACAAAACGCGGTATATTTGCCAGGCAAATATACCTTCTGTCGCACCTTCGGCGCTCGATACAATCTCCTGCGCATTATACGCGAAAGCGGGGGCTCACGCCCCCGCCTGTATTCCCGCGGACCTTCGGCCCGCTGCTAAACGAGAACAGGACATATATTGCCAAACGAGAACAGGACACATATTGCCAAACGAGAACAGGACATAAATAGATGTTCCCCAGTTACCAAATGAGAGCTGAACATGATGGGGACGATGTCATCCGACAGGCAAAAAGAGCCGACGACTGGCAAAAAAAAGAGCCGACGACAGGCAAAAAAGGCCGACGACAGGCAATACAAAACCGACGACAGGCAAAATAGCTACAGGAGAGCCATGACTACCCGACGATACGAGGCGGTACAGCATCGTGTAGCAAGGAAAAGAGCGTCCCCCGAGTCGGAAGGCGCTCCCATGAAATAATACGAAAATTACCAATAGATTCTTAGTAACATTTCTGTTACGAACAATCGTCATTGATTACCAGCCTGGATTCTGACGCAGGTTAGGATTCTTGTCCATAACCGTCTGCGGGAAAGGAAGCGGATAATGCTTGGTGGCCATGAATCCGACCTCGAAACCGGCATCCATAGCGGCATGCGTGTGGGTCATGTAGAAACGGCTGTTAGCCTCGGTGCCATTCTCCCAGATCACATCCACATCGGTCGTTTCGACAGGGCGGAAGAGTTTGTCGAAGAGGTGAGGCTGGTGTGTACCAGACTTCTCGAGACGAGCGATGGCATCGGTATCGTTCCATCGGAGAATGTCCAGGAAACGGCAACCCTCCAACCACAGTTCATAGCTCTTCTCCTTCTTCAGCACATCCATGGTGGCTTCGGTGCTCAATGCAGGTTTGCCATCCTTCTGGGCACGGGCCTGAATCTTGTTGATATAGGTCAGGGCTTCAGCCTTGTCACCCGTCTGAATACATGCCTCGGCATAGTTGAGCAGCACCTCGGCATAGCGCATCACGATGAGGTTGTTCAGTCGGTTATTGTTACCATAGGCATTGCCGCCTTCAGGTTTGTCAGCATCGCCCTTACGGATCAACTGCTTGAATGGCAGCCAGAACGATTCGTCATACAGACCTTCGGTAACATTTTTGATACCGACGCTCTTGCTGACCTCCTTTTCGGCACGAGTCATGGCATTGATAGTGGCATCCTGATACTCCATCTCGTAAACGACATCATCGATGTGCTTGAGCGTAGCATCGAAGCGATACGAGTGGCCATCGTTGGCATAGAATTCGTCACCGAACCACTTCGGTACACCCAGGCCACCCCAGCCATCTACACCGCCGGTATATACGGATTGAGGGACAGCTTCGAAGTTACCGGCACGCCAGTTCCAAATGTTAGCCTCCATCCAAGTAGAGTGATTAATGGCGCCGTTCCATGTAGCTCCTCCCCAGTCACTGATACCAGAATTGTACTCAAGATTAAGTTCGAAGACCTTCTCCTCATTGCCATCACCCTCAATATGGAACATATCCAGGTACTTGTCGCCCGACACGAGGTCGTACTTCTTCGAGTCAATGACTTTCTTCAGGTCATCCTTGGCCTTGGCATACTCGCCCACGAAGAGCCAAGCCTTGCCAGCCATTGCGTAGGCAAATCCCTTGGTGACGCGTACGGCACCATCCTTGTCCGTCTTGCTGTCACGTTCGACCAGGTCCGGCACAGCAGCTTCACACTCAGTGGCAACCCATCTGATCAGGTCCTCCTTCGACATACCGTCCGACACATCGCTGTTGGCAGGCATGGCATCGCCCGACAACATGTGATCGACGAACGGAGGAGTGCCCCAATAGTTGGCGAGCAGGAAGTAATCGTAGGCGCGCAGCACGCGGGCCTCGGCCACAGCCTGCTTCTGGAAGTCGGTCGTACCATTCTTGAAGTACTCGATGACGGCATTGCAAGTAAAGACAGAGAGATAGATACCCGAATAGTGGTACTTGATGACCTCGTTCTCTGTATCATATCTGAACTCATTGAGAGCACCGCTGAACTCATGGTCACCATAGTTACCTCCGGCATAGAGGACATCATCACCCATGATGTTGGCCATCTGCCGATAGGGAGTATATATGCCAGGTCCACCATTAAATTCAGTACGACCGAACGTATTGATCAAGAATCCTTCATAGGCCGAAGCAAGCGCCTTTTCGGCATCTGCATCCGTCTTATAGAAAGTCTCAGTTGATTCTACACCTTTCTGTGGGATATCAAGCTGATCCTCGCAGGCAGACAAAGCTACGGAACCTGCCACCACTGCGAGCAATGGAAATATTGTCTTTTTCATATAGATATAATTCATAGTGAAGAAATTAGAAAGTAAGGTTTACGCCAAATACCATCTTCTTTGGAGTAGGATAGTTACCATTGTCGAAGCCACGGGAAGCACCACTATTGAGAGACGAAGTCTCAGGATCGGCACCTGGGTACTTGGTAATAGTGAAGAAGTCATCCAGCGATACAGAGAAACGGAGATCGCTGATGAAAGCCTTCTTGGTGAGTTTCTTCGGGACAGTGTAGCCCAACTGAATCTGCTTGAACTTGAAGTACGAGCCATTGAATACGGCTGCATCCGAACTGTAGAATATCCAGCTGGTATAAACCTGCTTCATGTCAGGATACTTGGCATTGTCACCAGGCTTCTTCCATGAGTCCTTCCAGTAGGTATTGATACCGTTGATCTTAGGACGGTCGGCCGATACCATCAGGTTGTAGATCTTGTTGCCGGCAGCACCTGTTCCGAACAAGGTGAAATCGAATCCCTTATAAGCCAGATTAATAGTAATACCGTAGGTAACCTTAGGCAATGCTGAACCGACGTCCTGTTTGTCATCGACCGATGGAGACTTGGTCTTTTTGCCATTCTTGTCGTAGTACAATGGTGCACCGGTCTCCTTGTCAACACCGGCATACTTGTAGCCCAGGAAGTACCATACAGGGTGACCCTTCTCGAAGGTTGGCTTCAACTGGTTGTTGAATCCATCTATACCGACCTCAGTGAGGCGGTCCACGAGGTCAGACACGGCGCGGACCTCATTCTTCAGTGTCGAGACATTGCCGCTCACGCTATAATCCAGGTCTCCGAAGTGGTCCTTCCAGCCCAACTCGATATCTACACCGCCATTGAATACCTTACCGGTATTGATGGTCGAAGAGCTGACGCCCAGTTCAGGCAGCGGGCTGACATTGATCAACAGGTCCTTGGTATTCTTGTTGTACCAATCCAGGCCCAAGGTCAATCGGTCATTCAGGAAACGTGCATCGATACCCAAGTCAACCTGCTCAGAAGTTTCCCAATGCAAGCTTGGATTAGCCAGACCATTGGGCTTGGCGCCATTGACCAGTGTACCGTTGTTGAGCGATGGCTGGAACATGTAGTAACCGCCGATACCTACGGTCGATGCATACTTGTAACCGCTCAGCACATTGACATTACCGTTGCGGCCCCACGATCCACGCAGTTTCAGGAACGAGACAGTCTCCTCGTCCAACCAATCTCTGAAGAAATCCTCGTTACTGATGGTCCATCCAGCAGAGAATGATGGGAATGTACCCCAACGTTCAGAATCAGACAGTTTGGACGAATCGAATGCATCCTTACGTACATTGAACTGGATACCATAACGGTCATCGTAAGAATAAGTCAGGCGACCGAAGTATGAGAGCTGAGTAGCATCTCCTGGCTGATTGTTCACAGTCTTAGGCGCATCGGCCAGCAGGAAATCTATGTAGCGGTAGCTGGCAGCACCGTCACCCTTCAGGATTTGCTTTGAGTCGGACGATGAGGTACTTACATCGTCCCAATGATTCTTGGTAAATGACATACCCACCATTGCTCCAATATTGTTCTTACCGAACTTCTTTTCATAGTTGGCGAAGTTCTCCCACTGGTAGAACAGACCCGTATTGGCCGAAGCCGAGATAGAGTAGTTCTCTCCGTGGGCCATCGATGACAACCAATAGGGCACTCCCCAATCATGCGAGTTCTTCTGCGTGATACGGTAGCCCAGGCGCGAGGTGATGGTCAGTCCATCCACAGGGATGAGGTTTCCGCTCACTGTACCGCGTATGCTCACACCCTCATTCTTGGCATGTACGCGGTCACGCTGTGCCAATGGATTGGCTGTGGCATCCTCTATATACTTCGACGTACCATAGAAACGGCCATCCTCGGTGGTAGGCACGAATCCGTGCGTAACGGGATCGCTGTTATACTGGTTCTTCATGCCGATGCCCGTATCGTCGATGTTGTCCACATAGGCAGGGGTCAATGGATCAATTGATACGACCGAGTTCAGGAACGAGGCATAACCATTGCCCACAGCCTTGCGGCTCCACTTCTCGATGGAGTTATTGGTCTTGACATTGAACCACTTGAACAGTTTGTAGTCTGCATTGATCTGAGCCGAAAGACGCTTGTAGGTATCCTTATTGCCCTTGACGATACCATCGTTGTCCACCCAGTTCAGGTCCAACAGGAAACTGCCCTTGTTATTGCCGCCCTGAATCTGGACATCGTGCTGTATGGACCAACTGTCCTCAAATACCTCATCATACCAGTCGGTATCCTGGCCTTTGTAGCCATTCGATTCCAGATCGGCCTTAGTGATGTCGCCCAGATACTGATGATAGGCGATGTACTCGCTGGCGTTGAACAGGTCGGCTTTCTTGCCCAATGACTGGCGTGCTGCCTGCATGCTGTACGATACGTGCGCAGTTCCGTTCGTATTGCCGGACTTGGTCGTGATCAGGACGACGCCATTACCAGCCTGAGCACCATAGATGGCTGCCGAAGCAGCATCCTTGAGCACCTCCATGGATTGGATCAACTTGGGGTCAATGTACTGAATGTTGTCAACGACCAGTCCATCCACGATGTAGAGAGGGCCGATGTTGCCACTGTTAGATGAATATCCACGTACGCGAATCTCGGCGCCTGCACCTGGCGAACCAGAGTTGATGATCTGTACACCTGCAGCCTTGCCCTGCAGGGCAGCTGCAGCATCGGTTGTGGAGAGGTTCTTGATTTCATCGGCTTTGATTGAGGCTACCGAACCTGTCAAGTCGGACTTGCGCTGAACACCGTAACCGACGACCACGACGTCGTCCAGCAGTTTGCTGTCTTCGACCAGTTCGATCTTGATTGGGCTGGTGCCTACTGGCTTGACATTCTGGGTAGTGTAACCCATATAGGAGATAGTCAGGATGGCGCCGTCATCTACACTGATGGAGAAGTTGCCATCGGCGTCGGTGATGGTACCGTTGGTGGTACCCTTTTCAGCGACGGCCACACCTACCATAGGTTCGCCGTCGGAGTCTGACAGTACCCGACCCTTTACGATGCGCGGTTCTCCCAGTGCCACTGCCGTGGAGCCGAGGCCCAGCGCCAACAAAAACATAAGTTTTGTCTTCATAAGCTTTGGATTTTGGTAATAAATTAAGTGTTTGTAGTTGTAATACTAAAGGTGTTTTCTTAAGACCGGCGCAAAGGTATTTATTAAATTTATGTTAAAGAAATCGAAGAGTAACATTTTCCGTTTAAATGCCCTTTCAAGTGTAACAATTTCGTTTAGCGGAGTAACACGCGTTGAATATCAGTTCGTTACAATGCCGCAGCAAGGTCCATCCGCGTTTGTTCCGGTACCATATAGCATCGTGTTGTACGGCGAAATTGTGTAACATCTGGTCAAGTCGGCATACATTTATCCATTTATTCACATACCGTCATCATGTAATAATTGGTTGTAGTGTATTATTTGGTCGTCGTGTATCATTTGGTTGTTTGCATCAGGGTATTATCAGCCCGCTCCCGGCTCGCCATCGGACTGCGATTGCATCGGGGTTCGTGTACGATTGCATAGGGATAACGAATCGCACACCAATCGCATTCCAATCGCACACCAATCGCACTATGAAGGTAGGAACATCGAATGGGGATATTGTCTTTACATATCAAACCGCGCTACGGGGACTTACGCCCCCTATAAATTCTGTCGCACCTTCGGCGCTCAATACAATCTCCTACGTGCTACTGTCGAAAGCGGGGGCTCACGCCCCCGCCTGTATTCCCGCGGACCTTCGGCCCGCTGCCAGACCTCAACTGACTGAATCAATGTCTATTAATGTCAATTAATGGAGTAAAAAAATCAACTGACTGAATTAATGTCTATTAATGACTATTAATGGAGAAAAAAAAATCAACTGACTGAATTAATGTCTATTAATGACTATTAATGGAGGAAAATAACTCAACTGACTGAATTAACGTCTATTAAAGACTATTAATGGAGGAAAATAACTCAACTGACTGAATTAATGTCTATTAATGACAATTAATGGAGG
>JAILKE010000029.1 GCA_024694125.1 Bacteroidales bacterium | reverse complement strand
TCACAACAAAGCATTGAGTGTATTGTATTGAAGTCATCCTAAACGCGGAATATTTGCGTGGGCAAATATACCTTCTGTCGCACCTTCGGCGCTCAATACAATCTCCTGCGCACTCAACTCAAAGCGGGGACTCACGCCCCCCGCTTGTATTCCCGCACACCTTCGGCGTGCTGCCTAACTGGTAACGGTGGAGAGTGCGTAAAAACTCGAAAGGAAGGGACTCCATATTACTCTGAAGTACTCCATTCCCTCAATCACGAGGTAAAGAATCAGAAAAGACTTCGGACGAAAACCCAAACTCTTTTACACTCCGCTTTCTCTGTGAGAAATAATAAGTAGTCATTCAAAATTATTTTTATACATCAAGTAGTTTTGTTCAAGAGACTATCTTTTTCATTCTTGGGCGCATCTTTCGGCTTTTCGCTCGGTCACAATGTAACATTGCTCCCTTGCTCAAAACCAAAATCTGCATCCCAATCTCTGAAAAAAATAGCTAAATAATTTTGAACAACTACTTATAAGATGACCCATCCAATTCCACTATGAGGGGAGGTGATTGAAATGTTCAAATACTGGAGGAAAGCACCATATAAACGGGCGGTATCATTAATTCCAATTAATGTCTTAAATTAATTTGCATTTATTGAGGATTAACGCACCAACTGACTGAATTAATGTTGATTAATTTCAATTATACGGAGAAATTTATAAAGTTTAAGGTTTTATGGAGGATTTAATGGAGAATGGAGGCTATTATAAGTTGGAAAAGATAAAGAAAACCCCTTCCCAGGAAAAGTAGGGAAGGGGTTATAGAAATAATAGACGGAGATACACGTCATTTAGATGGAGCATCAATGACAATGTGGTGCTTGTCGGCTGAGGCTGTTTCAGTGGCGGAGACATCCGGCGTGGCGGCTTCGTCGCTGAGGATGCGTTCACAGACGGCGTCCTCGACATACTCCTGGATGGCGCGGCGCAGAGGGCGAGCACCATACTTGGGGTCATAGCCCTTGGACGAAAGGAAAGAGCGCATCTCGGGAGTGATCTCCACGTTGTAGCCCTGAGCAGAGATGCGGTCAATGACAGGACGGAGTTCGACATCGACGATGCGGGTAATGTCCTCGTGCGAGAGCTGACGGAATGTGATGATGTCGTCGATACGGTTGAGGAACTCCGGCGAGAACGTGCGGCGCAGTTCCTTGCGGATGACAGCCTCGTTGGCCTCCTGGCGCTGCTGGTCAGTGAAACTCTGGAAACCGATGCCCGTACCGAAGTCACCCAACTGGCGGCTGCCCACATTGCTGGTGAGTATGATGATACAGTTCTTGAAATCGACCTTGCGGCCCGTGGCATCCGTGAGGTGACCCTCGTCGAAGAGTTGGAGCAGCAGGTTGAAGACCTCGTGGTCCGCCTTCTCAATCTCGTCGAACAGGATGACCGAGTAAGGATGACGGCGCACACGTTCAGTGAGTTGTCCGCCCTCTTCGTAACCGATATAACCAGGGGCGGCACCGATGAGGCGCGATGTGCTGTACTTCTCCATGAACTCCGACATATCGATGCGGATCAGGCTGTCCGGAGTGGCGAAGAGTTCCTCGGCAATCTTCTTGGCCAGGTAAGTCTTGCCCACGCCAGTAGGACCGAGGAAAAGGAAAGTGCCGATAGGTCGCTTGGGGTCCTTGAGACCGACACGGTTACGCTGAATGGCGCGAACGACACGCTGGATGGCCTGGTCCTGACCGATGACGTTGCGCTGCAGAATCTCGTTGAGCTGCAGGAGCTTCTGACCTTCGGCACTGGCTACCTTCTGCACGGGGATGCCCGTCATCTGAGCCACGACGTCGGCAATGAGCGTGGCGTCGATGGTAGGAGCCGAGTTGCGTTCGTCCTGCTCAAATTCCTGTTTCGCCTTACGGATCTGCTCCTCCAACTGACGTTCCTGGTCACGGTAGGTGGCAGCCATCTCGTATTGTTGAGAGAGGATGGCTTCGTCCTTGTGGAAGCGGACGTCGCTGAGTTGCTGTTCGAGCGCCTCGAACGACTCAGGGATGTGGGCAGAGAAGAGGTGCATACGGGAACCTGCCTCGTCGAGCACGTCGATGGCCTTGTCCGGCAAGTTGCGGTCGCTGATGTAACGTTCGCTGAGCGAGACGCACGCCTGCAGGGCATCGTCGGTGTAGTGTACGCAGTGATGCTGTTCGTAACGGTCGCGCAGATTGTGCAGGATGGCAAGCGTGTCGGTAGGGTTGGTCGGTTCGACGATGACCTTCTGGAAGCGGCGTTCCAGGGCGCCGTCCTTCTCTATGGTCTTGCGGTACTCGTCGAGCGTAGTGCTGCCGATGCACTGCAGTTCGCCACGGCTCAAGGCTGGCTTGAGCATATTGGCGGCATCCATGGAGCCCTCGGCATTGCCGGCACCTACCATCGTATGAATCTCGTCGATGTATAGGATGACATTCGGATTGTCCGATACCTCGCGCATCACACCCTTGAGACGCTCCTCAAACTGGCCACGGTACTTGGTGCCAGCCACCAGACCAGCCATGTCGAGACTGACGATACGTTTGTCCGAGAGCAGGAAACTGACCTTCTTCTGGACAATACGTTGAGCCAGACCCTCCACAATGGCGGTCTTGCCTACGCCCGGTTCGCCCAGCAGAATAGGGTTGTTCTTCTTGCGGCGAGACAGGATCTGCGCCAGACGTTCTATCTCACGTTCGCGGCCTACGACAGGGTCAAGAGTGCCTTCGCGGGCAGCATTGGTAATGTCGTAGCCAAATCGGTCCAAAGTAGGCGTGCCGGTGCCAGTGGCATGGCCATCGGTATCGGTCTGGACTTTGTTCAGAAAACCTTCGCTCGAATAGAATGGAGACGAGGGGGTGTCGTCTTCCTCATCCTCGCTGCTGTCGCTGCTATCTTCGGGAGCGTTGAACTCTTCCATAGGTGCGATGGGTTCGAAGTCGGAAGCCGAAGGACGAGCCTTGTTGTCCGAACGGATATCCTGTACACTCTCCAGCCCAGCCAGTACGCTATGGAAGCGTTTGTAATCGACATCGAACTTCTTGAACAGGCGACTCACATCGTCATTGCGGTTGTGCAGAATGACGAGCAGTATGTGTTGCGTATCGACGTCCGTCTCGTGCAACATCCTGGCCTCGAGTTTAGAGAGCTTGAGCAAAGCCTGTATCAGACGGGTGTCAGGCTGAGATGGTTGCGAGGCGTCAGCACCCTGAGCCACGGCTGCGGTCTCCGCCTCGTCGCTGGCAATGTGAAGCATGGACTCCAACTGACGCTGCAGCATTACGAGGTCCACGCCGCACTGCTGCAGTACGTCGATGGCCTTGCCCTGACCGTCGTGCAACATAGCGAGCACCAGATGCGCAGTCTTGACCGAATCGGCATGAAAGCGCTGTGCCTCCTCGTAGCAAACGGCAACAACGTGTTTGAAGTGTTCTGTATAATGGCTATCCATATATAATAATCGTTTTAATGGGGTGCAAAGATACTTAAATTATGCCAAAAAACCATAAAAAGACTTTATATTTTATATTTTTTAAGTATAAAAGGGTGATAATGTCATTTTTTATTGCTATTTTTGCAGCAATATATTGAGCATCAAACAGACATTGACCCCAATGAGAATGCTCGTATATCCAACCTTTAAATTGATTAAAATCGTGACGCACAAAGACTTTTTGGCTGCGGTGCAACAGGTCAGCGGGTTAGACCGCCAGAGTTGCGCTGCATTGATGCAGGCCACTGTGAAACTGATGGCCGAGCAGGCTACAGAACAGATAGCCGTAGAGTGGGAGGGAATTGGCCAATTTGTAGCCACTAAGCACCCAGAGTACGTCCAGGAAGATCCCGACTCCGGACTGCAGACAATGTATCCGCCTCGTATCACCTATCGCTTGCAGAGTGAAGTGGAGCTGTAAAAGAGCGAGGTTCAGAGCATTGAGCAATAGAAACAACAAAATGAACTATCCTATACCATCATAAGATGTTGAACGCTAAACAATTTACTTTTCACTTGGCTCGTTATGCCAAGGTGTCAGAGGCAGATGCCGAGACCTTCATGCAGGCAGTAACTAAAGTCCTACTGGAACAAATCAATGCCGGAGAGGACGTCTCGATTCAAGGACTTGGAACCTTCTCTGTAGTAGAAACCCAACAGGGCAGACGCCTGGCCTTCCAGGTGGATGATAAGATGAGGTCGCAGGTCAATGCACCTTTCGCTTGCTTTGAGCCTATGGCTCTCGCTGTAAAAGCTGAAAAAAATGCAGACAACGAAGAGCGTACCGAAGCTGAGGCGGCAGAGGAAACACCGGAAACTCCAGAAGTAGAGGCTGCAGAAGAGACACCGGAAACTTCCGAAACTGAGACAGTTGAGGAGCCGTCTGCTGCTCCTGATGCAGAGGAAACGCCAGTTGCCGCAGATAATGCGGAAGCCCAAAGTGATACAGAAGATCCAGAGGCTCCGGCTCCCTCGGAAGACTCCGATGGTAAGGCGGCTGCAGCTGCAACCGCTGTCCTGCTACAGTCATTGGCAGTCGCCAAAGATAAAGAGGAAGCTGCAGCAACGGCTGAACCAGCTGTTGAGGACGAGCCTGTTTCCGAGCAAGCAGCAAACTCCGTTGCTGCAGAAGAATCCGTTGCCGAGCCTGCTCCAGCCGAGGAACCTGCCGTAGAACCAACGCCGGAACCACAGCACAAGCCAGCCCCGACTCCACGCCGTAGGGTGGTAGAGCCTGAATGGTATGAGGTGTGGGGCCAGAAGATGCAGGAATGGGCAGAGAATCAGGCCTGGCTGAAGCAGGTTGAGGAAAAGACCCACTTGAAACCCTGGATGGTGGGCGCCATAGCAGGTGGACTGATTGTGGTGCTGCTGATTATTCTGTTGGCAGTATCATGCGGCGGTTCGGAAGAGCCGAAAGCTGCGCCTGCAGCCCAGACAGCTGTGGCAGACAGCACGGCTGTCGCAGCCGACTCAACTGCTGCTGTCGAACCATCGACCGAAACGCAACCATCTACCTCGGGCAAGGCAAAGCAAACGCCGACCACAAGCAAGACAAAGACGGCTGCCGCAAAGACCACTGCCAAGCAGACTGCGAAATCCAGCAGTAAGTCTTCGTCTGGTAACTATGTGAACAGCAGTCCTTTCACATCGGCAGAACGTCCAAGCCCCGAATTGCTGTTGCAGGAGGGTGGTAGTCCGAAGCAGGTCAAACTGGAGGAGGGTGAACGACTCACGCTGCTGGCGCTCAGCACCTATGGTGATAAGGCTTTCTGGGCCTATATCTATGATGTGAATGCTTTCCAGTTGGGTGACCCGAACAATGTTCCAACCAACATCCCTCTTTATTTGCCTGAACCTACCTATTTCCATATTGATGCCAGTAACCCTGCTTCCATCAAGCGCGCTCAGAACCGAGCCATGCAGATATTGAATGACCCGCAGAGCGACGGCCCGTGGGGAAGAAGATGAGGCAAATGCGGCAATTGCCGCATTTGCAATTGATAATTGATAATTGACAATTGATAAAATTTACAATTGAAAATTGAAAGTTGGAAATTGAAAGTTGAAAATTGAAAATTGAAAGTCGAAAATTGGAAATTGGAAGTTGAAAATTGGAAGTTCCGACTGACTGAAAATGAATAAATTGTTAAATAGTCAAATAAATAGTAAATAGTAAATAGAAAAATAGTAAATAGTATCGATGAATACAAACGAGGAACTGAAAGAGGTGACTGCGATGTGTCGTGAGGTTTTTGCCAAGAAAACGTACGATTACGGTGCTTCGTGGCGTATAATGCGTCCGGAGTCGGTCACCGATCAGATATATATCAAGGCAAACAGGATCAGGTCGCTCCAGGTCAAGGGAGAATCGATGGTAGGCGAGGGCATCGTGCCTGAGTTCATCGGAATAGTCAACTATGGCCTGATGGGTGTGATCCAGTTGCAACTGGGGTATAGCGACAAGCCAGATATGGACGCGGAGAGCGTACTGGCCCAATATGACAAGCAGTTGCAGAAGGCCCTGTCCCTGCTCGAGGCCAAGAACCACGACTACGACGAAGCATGGCGCATGATGCGCGTTTCGAGTTATGTGGACCTGATATTGATGAAGATACAGCGCACCAAGCAGATAGAATCGCATCAGGGTAAGACATTGATCAGCGAGGGCATTGATGCCAACTATCTCGATATGGTCAATTATTCCCTTTTCGCCTTGATTAAACTGGTGTGCGAGAAGGAGAGTCAGGATTGAGTTGGCAAAAAACATGGGTGTGGCATTGTTGATATATGAAAGATTGAAGTCGGTGGGTGCCGTCAGTGCGCTGACGGTGGTCTGCCAGTTGCTGATAGGCGCAACCTTCGTCTTCAGCGGCCTGTCCAAGGCAATCGATCCTGTGGGTACCTCCATCAAGATCACTGAGTACATGATGCACTTCGGGCTGGGCAGCCTGACGGGTCTTGCGATGGGAATGTCGTGGCTGTTGTCGCTGATAGAATTCAGCCTTGGGTTCTTCGTCATCATTGGTCATCATCGCATAATGAGCGCTTTCTTCGTGAGCATCTTTATGTTGGTGATGACTCCGCTGTCTCTCTATCTGGCGCTGTACAATCCAGTCGATGATTGCGGCTGTTTCGGTGACGTGTGGGTGCTGAGCAACTGGGGAACGTTCGCCAAGAACGTGGTGCTGCTAGCACTGGTGGTGTGGCTGTGGTGGCACAGGTCGAAGCAGAAAGTGCTGTTGAACCGTTCCTACTACGCACTCTATTATTACGTGGAGATGAGCGGTGTGCTGGTGTTGCTGTTCCTGGGGACATGGCAGTTGCCATACATCGACTTCAGAGCCTATCGTCCAGGAGTGAGCCTGGTTGAAGAAAAAATGTCGCAAACGGATGATAGCGACTATATTATCGTGTATGAAAAAGATGGCGAACAACGGGAATTCAGCCTCGATGCATTGCCTGCCGAAGACAGCGGTTGGACCTTCGTAGAGACGCGACAGCCAGCCCAACAAATACATTCGGGCAGTCCGGCTTCGGAACTGGTCATATTCGACGAGGAAGGTGAAGAGGTGACGCGTTCGGTGCTGGCAGGCAGCGAGTACGTGATGCTGCTGATCTCGCCGGATCTGCGCGAAGCCAGAGAGCATGACATCGACCGAATTGAGACCCTCTATGAGTATGCGCTCGAACATGAATATGCGTTCTACTGCCTGACGCAACGCGATCCCGGAGCCATCGAACACTGGCAGTTCCGTACGGGTTCGGAGTATCCCTTCGTCTATGCCGACAAACAGGTGATCGAAACGATGATACGCAGCAATCCAGGATTTATGCTATTGCATAATGGAACCATCCTCTGGAAATCACACCTGTCGGGTATAGACGTGCCCCTGCTCACATCTGCAAAGTTAAGTGAGCAGAGTTTGGGACAAATCCAGCCAATCAACAGAAAATTGCGCGTTTTTTGGGTGATTGTTTGGCTGATTGCTCCTTTATTGTTATATTTGCCCTTGCAAATTGTTAAACATTCAAGAAAATTATCAAAATGAGAAAGAAAATTGTTGCCGGAAACTGGAAGATGAATACCACTCTCCAGGAAGGTGTTGCTTTGGCTGAAGACCTCAAGAAGGCTTTGGCTGGTAAGAAGGTAAACTGTGACGTTGTTGTCTGCACTCCTTTCATCAGCGTTGCAAGCGTAGCTAAGACTCTGGAAGGTACCATTATCGGTGTTGGTGCTGAGGATTGCTCTGCACACGACAAGGGTGCTTACACAGGTGAGGTTGCTGCCAACATGATTGCCTCT